>JASHSR010000307.1 GCA_030038645.1 Gammaproteobacteria bacterium | reverse complement strand
CGTAGCCGAAGAACAGGAGCTCGCCCGTCTCGGGATCGAGCCGGGTGTGAGCGGTCATCGTCTCGCTGCGCAGGCGTCCCTCGTAATCCCACTCGCCGAGCGTCTCGAGCGTCAGCGGATCGAGCTCCATGGCATGGCTGTCCTCCTTCAGCGCGAGCAGCCGCCCTCCATGGTAAATGGGCGTCGTGTTGTACACGGCGCGCGACTTGCCGTGAACGCTCGGGTCGTCCGTGTACGGATTGCGATACAGGCCGTAAAGGGAGCGGCGCGCCGCGCGCTCGCGCTTCCAGCGCTCCGATTGAATGTAGCGCTGGCGGAAATCGACGTGGCCGCTCTCGAAGCGCAGCGCGCGCACCATGCCGTCGCCGCTGAGATACGTGTCGTGGCCCAGCATCGGAGCGAACTGCGGGTCGGGAGCGAGCTGGTACCAGGTGCCGCGGATCTCCTGCGGGAGGCTCCCCTCGACGATGAGATCGAAGATCTCGCATTCGACGCGCGAGGGCGCGTTGTAGCCGCTGAAGTCCATCGACTCCGGGAACCGATTACTCATGCGGCCTTCCGGTCACGGGGTGCGGGAAGTGGAACGGGACGACCGCGGTCTCGGGCCAGAACGCCGGACGCTGCGGCAGGATCTCGTCGGGTCCGCCCGGATCCTCGGGATAGGTCTTCTTGAAGAATGGCCCCTCGTACGGCTTGCTGTG
The DNA here is from genome assembly GCA_030038645.1 of Gammaproteobacteria bacterium. Lineage (GTDB taxonomy): Bacteria > Pseudomonadota > Gammaproteobacteria > Steroidobacterales > Steroidobacteraceae > JASHUC01. The sequence continues at coordinate 13,900 of JASHSR010000307.1, read as the reverse complement.
CGCCCAGCCCCGCTCGTAATCGGCCTGCCAGCCGAGGCAGTAGTTGAGGACCTTGATCTTCCAGATGCCGCCCTCTCTCACGTACGTATTCTCGTAGACGCCGGCTTCCCACCATTGCAGCGGCAACGCGGCGACGCGGTCCGTCTTGCTCGTGTGGCTGCCCGCCTGCATGAAGGCGCGGAAGCGCCCTTGCGCCGTCTTGCGGTCGGGCGCGATGTCGACGATGTCCTGCAGCTGCAGGTGCTCGAGCATGAAGCCGTAGGCGGGACCGTTCCGGCCATGCGTGAAGGTCGTGCGGAAGCGGTCGATGTAGAGCCTTCTCACGCCCTGATGCTTGCCGCGGAAGACGCCGCCCATGAACCGCACCTCGCCGTCGTCGGCGAACAGGTCGACGACTTCCTGGTACTTTCCCTTGTCCATGTAATAGCCGTACGCGAATTGCACGCGGCGCACGGCCTGGGTGTCCTCGAGTACCGCGACCTGGCGCGCGAGGCGCCCGACCTCGGCCCGCAAGGCCTCGACTTCATCGTTGCTGCTCATGGGCAATCCTCGCGATGCGCCGGCCACTCTACCAGATCGCCGGGAGCGCCCGGCGGCCCCCTCGAGTGCCGGGCCGCTGCCGCGCGCGCCCAGCTGCCGCGAGCGCGTCGCTGGCTTACACTGCCCTACTCGGCCCCGAGGCTCGCGAGGAAAATCCACCCATGGCAGGTCAGTTGGCAGGTCAGGTCGCGGTCGTGACCGGCGCGGGCCGCGGCTTCGGCAAGGCCATCGCGCTCGGATTCGCGCGCGAGGGCGCGGCCGTGACCGTCACCTCGCGCACTCGAGCGGAGCTCGACGCCGCGGCCGCGCAGATCACGGCCGCAGGCGGCCGTGCGCTCGCGGTCGAGGGCGATGTCACCCGCCCGGATGACGTGGAGCGGGTGATCTCCGCGACCGAGAGGCAATGGGGCCCGGTCGGACTGCTCGTGAGCAACGCCGGAGTGCCCGGCCCCTTCGGACCGGTGTGGACCGTCGATCCGGAGGCGTGGTGGGCGGCCCAGCAGGTGCACATCCGCGCGCCGTTCCTGTATCTGCGGCGCGTCCTGCCGGGCATGACTCAGCGGCGCGCGGGCCGGATCATCCTCGTCTCGGCGATCGCGAGCCGCCTCGTCGCTCCCTACCTCTCCGCGTACTGCGTCGGCAAGATCGCTCAGACGCGGATCACGGCGGAGGTCGCGGCGGAGACGCAGGAGCTCGGGGTGAGCGTGTTCGCGATCGACCCCGGCTTCGTGTTCACAGGTATCGCGGAGGAGACGATGAGCTCGCCCGATGCGCAGCGCTGGCTCCCGGGCATGGTCGCCCGCCTGCGCGCGCAGCGGGACTCCCCGGGGCGCGATGCCGACCTCGCGCGCTGCGTGCGCCGGTGCCTGGATCTCGCCTCCGGCCGCTACGATGCGCTCTCCGGGCGCTACATGGAGCTCGACGACGACATCGAGGCCATGCAGCGAGAGGCCCTCGAGCAGCGCGCGCGCAGCTGACGGCGCGAATCTGAAGCCGGGAGGACACCATGACCGCCGAGGAGCAGCTTCGCGAGATGCGGCAGGAGCTCGAGGCCTTGAGGACCGAGGTGGGCATCCAGGCCGATATCCATGCCGTGCGCACCCTGCAATTCAAGTACGGCTACTACATGGACAAGTGCCTGTTCGCCGAGATCGTGGATCTCTTCGCCGAGGACGCGGTGCTCTACTTCATGAACGGCGTCTTCCGGGGCAAGCGAGGCGCCCGCCGGCTCTATGGCGGGGCCTCGGGGCTCGACGGGCCGGCGTACGGCATGCTGTTCGAGCACATCATCGCCCAGGACATCGTCGATGTCGCGCCCGACCGCAAGACGGCGAAGGGCCGGTTCCGCTGCTTTCTGCAGGGAGGCGTGCATGAGAGCAAGCAGGACGCGCCGCCCCGCATCCCCGCCCAGTTCCTGGAAGCGGGCATCTACGAGAACGAGTACGTGAGGGAGGGCGGCGTCTGGAAGATCCAGCTCTTCAACTACCGCATCGTCTATCAGGCGAGGCTCGAGGAGGGCTGGGCGCACTCGGGGCGCGAGCCCTTGATGGTCTCCCCCTACACGACGATCTACCCCGAGAACCCGCGCGGCCCCGATGAGCTGCGTCCCGATCCGCCCGTATGGCCCGAAACGTTCATCATGCCCTTTCACTATCCGCATCCGGTGACGGGCAAGACCGTGCCGCCGCGGGCGGCGTCGCCATAGCTACGGCAGCGCCGTCGGCGCGAGCGGCGGCCGCCCGAGGATCATGTCGGCCGCCTTCTCCGCGATCATGACCACCGGCGCGTTCGTGTTGCCGCCGACGATCGCCGGCATGACCGACGCATCGACCACGCGCAGCGCCTTGAGCCCGCGCACCTTGAGCTCGGCATCGACGACCCCCTCTGAATCGACGCCCATCGCGCAGGTGCTGGTCGGATGCATCGCCGTCGCGACCGAGCGGCGGATGTGCGCGTCCAGCTCCTCATCGCTCTGGATGCCGGGTCCCGGCAGGAGCTCCTGGCTGACGAGCCCCGACGCCGGCGCCGTCGAGAAGAATTTGCGGACGAACCGCAGCATGTAGCGCAGCGTCTCGCGATCCTCGGGCGCCTCGAGCAGATTGAAGAGGATGCAGGGCGGGTCCCTCGGGTCGCTCGACCGCAGCGTCACCCGGCCCCGGCTCCGGGGATGCAGCAGGACGTTCGCCATCGAGAAGACGTGGCCCGCGCCCTTTCGCCAGCCGGGGAACCAGGCGTGCGCGCCCATCGACACGGGGCTCACGAGGAACTGCACGTCGGCCCCTCGCGTCTCGGGCCGGATCTTGAGAAAGCCCTGCGCTCCGACGGGAAGGCTCGCGACGGGGCCGCTGCCGAGCAGCTGCCAGCGCAGCACCGAGAGCGCGAGCCGGTCGAGGCGCAGGTGCGACTCGAACGTGATGGGGCCGCTCGCTGCGAAGACCGCGCCGACCGTCTGATGATCCTGAAGGTTCGCACCGACGCCGGGAAGATCGTGGAGCGGTGCGACGCCGAGCGCCTCGAGGTCGCGCGCGGGTCCGACGCCCGAGAGCAGGAGCAGCTGCGGCGAGTTGAACGCGCCGCCGGCGAGGAGCACCTCGCGATCGGCGTGGGCCCGGGCGAGCTCGCCGTTCAGCTCGTACTCGACGCCGATCGCCCGCTCGCGGTCGAACAGGACCCGATGAGCGAGCGCGCCCGTCTCCACCACGAGGTTGTGCCGGCCCATCGCGGGCCGCAGGTAGCGGGTTGCCGTGCTCGCGCGGCGGCCGCGATGCACGTTGAATTCGGGCGCGCTGAATCCCTCGACCGCCGCGCCGTGGAAGTCATCGAGATGGCGGTAGCCGAGCCTTTCCGCGGTCGCGATGAGGCGCGGATAGAGCACCTCGTCGGTGATGTGGCGCGCGACGGTGAGCGGCCCCGAGCCGCCGTGATAGATCGACTCGCCGCGCCAGCTCGCCTCCGACCGCCGGAAGTACGGCAGGACCTCCGCGTAGCTCCATCCGGCGAGCCCGAGGTCGCGCCAGAGGTCGTAGTCCGCCGGATGGCCGCGCGAGTACATCATCCCGTTCACGGACGAGGAGCCTCCGAGCACCTTGCCGCGCGGCACCGGTATGCGCCGGTTGTCCGCGTACGGCTCGGGCTCGCTCGAGTAGCCCCAGCCGACCCGCGGGTCCATGAAGGTGTCGCGCCACGCGAGCGGCATCTTCATCCGCCAGTTGCGGCTCTCGGCGCCGCCGGCCTCGAGCAGCAGCACGGAGTTGCTCGGATCCGCGGAGAGCAGGCTCGCGAGCACGCAGCCCGCCGAGCCGGCGCCGACGATGACGTAGTCGAAAGCCCTCAGCGCGCGCATCGAGGTACTCGCATCATCCCGGGCCGCTCACGGGTCCCTCACCGTCGCTCGTGGGATAAGGAAACCTCCGCACTATAGCCCACTGCGCAGCGGAAGTTCCGGCCGTGAGCGCTTGCCCGCTCAGAGGTGCAGGCCTATCGTCGGGTGTCCACCGAGTCGCGGTCATGAGGCGCTTCATGGAAACCTCCGTCTCTCTCAAACTCGAGCACGTGTTCGACGTTCGCATCGACTTTCACGAGCGGCGGCTCTTCGGGCCCGTCTCGGGCGGAGCGAGCCAGGGCTACACGTCGGTGAAGACCGGCCTCGTGGAAGGCCCGCGGCTCAACGGCAAGGTCGTGGACTACAGCGGCGCGGACTGGGCGGCCGTGCGAACGGACGGGGTCGTCGAGCTCAACGCCCACTACTTGCTCGAGGCGAGCGACGGCGCGCTCATCTACATCCGCAACCTCGGGTACGTGTACGGCGCGCAGCCGGGGCGCAGCGCCTACTTCCGCTGCACGCCGTATTTCCGCGCCCCGCAGGGGCCTCACGACTGGCTCAACCGCACCGTGATCGTCGGCGGCGGCGAGCGTCGCACGAATCCCGACCACTCCGTGTTCCGCTACTACGCGGTGCTGTAGGCCCGCGACGCGCTTTGCGTGTACTCGAGGTCGCCACGCAAGAAGCGCGCGCCGCGGAAGTAGTGCGCGGCGGCCCATAGATTGACGAGCCCGACGAGCACGAGCCCGTCCCGCAAGGCATCGAGTCCGACGAGCGGCCTCAAGCGATCGCTGAGGATGCCCGTCACGAGCGGCCCGAGACCGAGCCCGATCAGGGTCTGCACGAACAGCAGTAGCGAGGTTGCAACCGCCCGCATGCGGAACGTGGCGAGCGCCTGCGTCATCGCGAAGGAGGGGCCGAAGAAGAAGGACGCGAGCGTCATCATCACGCAGAAGGCCGGCATGACGACCCAGAGGCTCGAGGCGAGATACGACAGGAACTGGAACGGCACCATGACGAGCGTCGCGTATCCCGGCAGCCACAGGTACCAGCGGCGGTCGCGCCGGCGCACGCTCAAGCGGTCGGCGAAGTAGCCGCCGAAGAAGGTGCCGACGCCGCCGATCGCCGCGTAGAGCGCGATCCAGCTGCCCGCCTCGCCCGTCGTCATGTGGTGCGAGCGGATGAAGAAGACGGCGTTGAACGCGGTTCCCGCGTACCACACGACCGAATGCAGCGCCGCGGCGAGGCACAGGTGCCGGAAGGAGGCGCGCGCCCACAGGAAGCGGAGCGCCTCGAGGGCGGGCGGCGCCGCGGCGCGCGTCGCCGCCGCCCCGTCCGCATAGCCTCGCGGAGGCTCCTTCACGGTGAAGCGCACGAGCAGCGCGACCGCGAGCCCCGGCAAGCCGACGAGGATGAACGTCATGCGCCAGCCATAGAGCTCGTTGCCCCAGCCCCCGAGGAAGCTGCCGAGCATCGTTCCGATGGGAATGCCGAGCGCGTAGACCGAGAGCGCCGAGGCGCGCCGCTCGATGGGGAAGTAATCCGAGATGAGCGCATGCGACGGCGGCGAGCCTCCCGCCTCGCCGACGCCCGTTCCCACGCGAGCGAGCAGCAGCGCGCCGAAGCTGAGCGCCAGTCCGCAGAGCGCCGTCATGGCGCCCCAGAGCGCCGCGGCGATCGCGAGCACGTTGCGCCGGCTCGAGCGGTCGGCCCACAGCGCGAACGGGATGCCGAGCACCGAGTAGAAGATCGCGAACGCGGGGCCGCCGAGCAGCCCGAGCTGCGTGTCGCTCGCGTGGAACGCGAGCCGGATGGGCTCGAGGAGGATGCCGAGGACGCCCCGATCCATGACGTTGATGACGTAGGCGAGGAAGAGCACGGCAAGGACGTAGCTCTGGTACCAGCGCGCGTCGAGGACGGTCCCTGCGGACTCGACGGCGCCGGCTGCTTGGGTTGCCTTGTCCACTCTCGGATCCTCGCGTAAGCGGCGCCGGAGGGCGCCAGTGTCGCACGACGGCACGCCCCACGTGGATCGCCGTATACTCGGTCCAGGTGAGCGTAGGGGCCGAGTATGAGGCTGACCGACGGCGAGAAGGCGATGCTCGACGGCCGCGAAGGCCGGGCGCGCCAGAAGGCGATGGAGCTCCTCGTGCGGTACGCCGAGGCGCTCGGCGCGGACCGCTTCGTCGACACGACGAACGTCGCGGGCGTGCCGGGGTCGGTCAATCCCTTCCTCCACGGCTACTACCGCGATCGCGGCGCGAGCTACGAGACGATCTTCTCGCTCTTCGACCTCGACAGCGACGAGATCGTCGAGGTGCCGCGGATGACGACGCACGCCTGCCACCTGCAAGGCGGAGTGGACCCCGAGAACTGGCAAACGCTCGGCGCGAAGCCCGAGATGCTGGCGGCCATCCAGGCGAGCGAGCGGTCCGCGGCCGACCGCGACATCCGCATCTTGAAGACCTGCACGCCCTATCTCGCGGGCAACGTCCCCGCGCGGGGCGAGCACTGCGCGTGGATGGAGTCCTCGGCCGTCGTCTACTGCAACTCGGTTCTCGGCGCGCGCACCAACACCGAGGGGCGCGAGAGCACGAGCGCGGCGATGCTGACGGGCAAGATTCCCGACTGGGGCTTCCACCGCGACGAGCATCGCCTCGGCACCCATCTCATCGAGGTCGAGGTCGACATCGAGAGCGTGATGGACTGGGGCATGCTCGGCTACTTCGTCGGCGATGTCGTGCAGGAGCGCATTCCGGTGCTCGTGGGCCGGCTCGGCCGGCCCGACCTCGTTCGCTACAAGCACTTCGGCGCGGCCGCAGCCTCCTCCGGCGGCGTCGAGATGTACCACCTCGCCAGCGTCACGCCGGAGGCGCCGACGCGCGAGGCCGCGCTCGGAGGGTGCCGGCCGGCCGAGACCTTCAAATACGGCGCGGCCGAGAGGCGGCGCACCTACGACGCGCTCAACGCGAACGGCAAGGATCCCCACGTCGATTACGTGATGCTCGGCTGTCCGCACGCCTCGCTCGAGCAGATCCGCGAGATCTGCGCCTTGCTCGACGGCAGGAAGGTGAGCCCCCATTGCCAGCTCTGGGTCTTCACCTCGAGAGCCGAGCGCACCCGCGCCGATGAGGAAGGTTGCACTCGGGTCATCCGCGATGCGGGCGGCCATCTGCTCACCGACACCTGCTCGGCGATCGGCCAGGCGATCCCGCCGGGAACGAAAGTCGCGGCGCTCGACTCCGCGAAGCAAGTGCACTACCTGCCGGCCATGATGGGCATCGAGGCCTGGTTCGGCTCCACCCGCGAGTGCATCGAGGCGGCGCTCACCGGCCGCTGGCGCGGGGCTCCGCCATGAGCGTCCTGCACGAGCCTGCAGCGACGGGCGACGCGCGGGAGCTCGACGCGGCGGGCGCATCGCGCCCTGCGGCCGCGCACGGTGCGCCGATCATCCTGCGCGGGCGCAAAGTCGTCGGCGGCTGCGCCGAGGGTGAGGCGCTCGTCACGCGGCAGACCATCTCGGGCTGGGGCGGCGTCAATCCGCTCAAAGGGACGATCATCGAGACGCGCCACGAGCTGCGCGGCGTCAGCTTCAAGGACAAGATCCTCGTGTTCCCGGGCGCCAAGGGCTCCTCGGGCTGGTCGGTCGTCTTCCACACCGCGCGACTCGCCGGCGCCGCGCCGCGGGCGATGATCTTCAACGAGATGACGACCAAGGTGGCGCTCGGCGCCGTGGTGATGCGCGTGCCGTGCGTCACCGCCCTCGACCGCGATCCCCTCGAGCTGATCGAGACCGGCGACTGGGTGAAGGTCGACGGCGACCGCGGAATCGTCGAAATTCGGCCACTCAATCGGAGAACTCAGCCATGCGCATGAAGAAGCTCGGCGACACCGGCCTGCTCGTCTCGGAGATCTGCCTCGGAGCGATGACCTTCGGGAGCGGAGAGGGCATGTGGAGCGCCATCGGCAAGATGGATCAGGCGATGGTGGACGGGCTCGTGAAGGATGCCATCGACCGCGGAGTCAACTTCTTCGACACGGCTGACGTCTACTCCGCCGGCCGCTCCGAGAGCCTGCTCGGCCAGGCGTTCCACAACCTCGGCCTCGCGCGCGATCAGTTCGTGCTCGCGACGAAGGTGCTCGGGCGCATGGGCACGGGCGTGAACCAGCTCGGACTCTCCCGCTACCACATCCTGCACGCGGTCGACGCGAGCCTCGAGCGGCTGCAGCTCGAGCACATCGATCTGTATCAGATCCACGGACAGGACCCGCTCACGCCGATCGAGGAGACGCTCGATGCGCTCGACGACTGCGTGCGGGCCGGGAAGGTGCGCTACATCGGCGTCAGCAATCACGCCGCCTGGCAGATCGCCAAGGCGCTCGGCATCTCCGAGCGGCGCGCTCTCGCGCGCTTCCACAGCGTGCAGGCCTACTACTCGCTCGCCGGCCGCGACCTCGAGCGCGAGATCGTGCCGCTCGCGCTCGATCAGCGGCTCGCGATCCTGCCGTGGAGCCCGCTCGCGGGAGGCTTCCTCACCGGCAAGTTCTCGCGCGAGGGCAAGGGACCGCAGGGCGCGCGGCGCAGCAGCTTCGATTTCCCGCCGATCGACCGCGAGCGCGCCTTCCGCATCATCGATGCGGCGCGGCCGATCGCCGACGCGCACGACGCTTCGGTCGCGCGCGTCGCGCTCGCCTGGCTGCTGCATCAGCCGGCCGTCACCTCGGTGATCATCGGCGCGAAGACTCGGGAGCAGCTGCTCGACAACCTCGCCGCCGCGGACCTCGAGCTCACGGCGGAGGAGCTCGCGACGCTCGGGTCGGTGTCCGCGCTGCCGCCCGAGTACCCGGGATGGATGCTCGAGCGAATGTCGGCCGACCGCGCTGCGATGGTCAAGTAGCGCCGCGACGCCCGGGGGCGCCAAGCGCATTGCACCGGCCGCGAGCCGCGTCAGTCGCGCGGGCCGGGCTCGGGCTCAGCGCCCGCGGCGCGGCGCGAGCGCCGTGCTGGCGAGCTCGGCAGCGAGCTCGAGCCGCCGGCCCGCAAAGTCGCTGCGCACGACCGGCCCGCTCTGCGCGAACTCGAGCACCTGCAGCGACTCGGGGGTCACTTGCGGCCACGGCGAGCGCTCATTGCCCGGCCGGCCGGTCCGCGCGAACCGCACCCAGCGCGATTCCATCTCATCGACGATGCGGCGCGTGCCGGCGTCGGGATGCGGCTCGACGAGGCTCATGTGGTCGAAGACCGCGTAGACCTCGTCGATGTGCGAGGGGCCGGGCAGGCGGCCCTGCTCCGAGGGCCTCAAGTAGGTGAAGTAGTAGAGATAGGTGGGCAGGCCGGCGCGGGCCGCGGCGCGGGCCGCGCGCCAAGTCGGCGCGGTGATCATCATGTCCGTCGCGAGCTCGCCTTCTATCGCGGCGGTCTGGTGGGTGCCGTATCCGTCGAACAGCGCCTGCACCTGCGGCCACTGCGATGCGAGCCGCTGCGACAAGCCGTTCGCCATGCGGCGGAAGAAGCCCGCCTCGTAGCTGTTGGAGCCGATGACGAGCGGCACGTGCGCGATCGCGCCCGCCTCGAACGCGGCGGCCACATCCTGTGGGAGGACCTCGCCGTCGATCATCGGGCCGGCGCGCGCCGCGAAAGCCGAGCCTCGCCCGAGGACCTCATCGGCCGGCACCGCGCGCAGCGCGGCAGCGTCCGGATCGGTGAGACCCCAGGACTTCGCGGCGGCCTCGGCGGCGGCCTCGGCCTCACCGAGGGTCTCGGAAGGCGTCGCGAACACGCCGGACTCGATGATCGCCTTGTCGAACGTCCCGCGCGCGTAGGGGGAGACCATCAGGTCGCTGACGGACGTGCCGCCCGCGGATTGTCCGAACAGTGTCACGCTCGCCGGATCGCCGCCGAAGGCGCGGATGTTCCGCCTGACCCACTTCAACGCGGCGATCTGGTCGAGCAGCCCGTAATTGCCGATCGGACCCGCGGGGCTCTCCTTTGCGAGCGCCGGATGCGCAAAGAACCCGAGGCGTCCGAGCCGGTAGTTGATCGTGACCACCACGACGCCGCGGCGCGCGAGGCTCGCGCCGTCATAGAGCGGCTGGCTGCCCGATCCGGCGAAGAAGCCGCCGCCGTGCACCCAGACCATCACCGGCAGCCGCGCGGAGTGGCGCCGAGCCGGGGTCCAGACGTTCAAATAGAGGCAGTCCTCGCTCATCGGAGGGCCGGCCGCTCCCGGCCGGCGCCCCTGCAGGCACTCGTCGCCGAAGTGATCGGCGAGCCTCACGCCCTGCCAGCGAGGCGGTTCCTGAGGCGGCCGCCAGCGCAAGCCCCCGACCGGAGCCGCCGCGTACGGCACGCCGAGGTAGACGACGACGCCGTCGCGCTCGAGACCTCGAAGCTTTCCGCTCGCGGTGGCGACCGGCCGCGGCGCGCGCGCGCCGCGCGCCGCATCCGCCGTCGCAGCACAGACCGCGAGCGCGGCGGCCGCGACCAGCAGCACCCCGATGCGCGCGTAGCCGCGACTCATGGGGCGCCCTCCTCTCGCTTCGCCCGCCGCGCCTGGGGAGACTCGAGTCCGGCGCGGCGCTCAGATGGCGATGCACACGGACTTGAGCTCCGTGTACTGCTCGAACACCGCCCGGCCGGCCTCGCGGCCGAATCCGGACTGCTTGAAGCCTCCGAAAGGCATCGCGGGGTCGACGAAGTTGTGACAGTTGACCCACACGGTGCCGGCCTTGATCTTCGGGACCAGGCGGTGCACGGCGCTCACGTCCCTCGACCAGACGCTCGCGGCGAGGCCGTACGGCGTGTCGTTCGCGAGGGCCGCGATCTCGTCGAGATCCTCGAAGCGCTGGGCGACCACCACCGGACCGAAGATCTCCTCGCGCACCACCTTCATGTCCGGCCGCACGTTCGCGAGCACGGTCGGCTTGACGAAGTAGCCCGAGCTCGCCGGCGCCTCACCGCCGGCCAGCACCTTGGCGCCGTCCTTACGGCCCGAGTCGATGTACCCGAGCACGCGCTCCTGCTGCTCCTTCGAGACGAGCGGACCCATCTCGGTCTTCGGATCGAGCCCCGGCCCGAGGCGGATCGCCTGGGCCGCATTGCTCAGGCCGTCGACCACCTGATCGAACACCTTGCGGTGCGCGAAGAGCCTCGAGCCGGCCGTGCAGACCTGGCCCGAGTTGAAGAAGATCGCGTTCGCGGCGCCGCCGACCACGGAGTTCAGATCCGCATCCGGCAGCACGATGACGGGGGACTTGCCGCCGAGCTCGAGCGAGACGCGCTTCAGCGTGTCGGTCGCCGCCTTATTGATGATCTTGCCGACCTCCGTCGAGCCCGTGAACGCGACCTTGTCCACGCCGCGATGCGCGACGAGCGCGGCGCCCGTCGTCTCGCCGTAGCCGGTGAGGATGTTCACGACGCCCGGCGGGAAGCCGGCCTCGAGAATCAGCTCGCCGAGCCGCAGCGCGGTGAGCGGGGTCTGCTCCGCGGGCTTCAGCACGCACGTGCACCCCGCCGCGAGCGCCGGCCCGAGCTTCCACGAGCACATCGCGAGCGGGAAGTTCCACGGGATGATCTGCGCGACGACGCCGACCGGCTCGCGCTGAGTGTAGGTGTGGAACTTCACCCCGGGCGGGCCCTGGATGGACGTGTTGAACGTCGAGCCCTCGAGCTTGGTGGCCCAGCCGGCCATGTAGCGGAAGTAATCGCGAGTGCCCGGCACATCGACGATGCTCGCCATGAACTTCGTCTTGCCGTTGTTGAGGCTCTCGAGCTCGGCGAGCTCATCGGCGTTACGGTCGATGAGGTCGGAGAGCTTCCAGATGAGCGCCTCGCGCTGCGCGGGCAGCATCTCGGCCCACGGGCCCTTCTCGAACGCCTGGCGCGCGGCGGCGACGGCGCGATCGACATCGGCGGCGCTCGCATCCGGGACGGAGCTGATCTCGCGGCCCGTCGCCGGGTCCATGACGGGAACGCGCTTCTGGGACTTGGACTCGACCCATTCGCCCCCGATCAGCAGCTTGGGGGTGCGCTTGAGGAAACGAGCCACGGCTTGTGAGGGCTCGGGCTGCGGGGCAATCGACGCGAGCGAAGCGTTCACGGCATATCCTCCGGGGACAGTAATGGTGCTCTCATGCGGCCCGCGGGGTGGGCGGGCACCGCATCCTGCGAGCCGATAGTCTAACCTCCCCTCCGGCGACTTGAGAATTCTCTCTTCGGTCGCGGTCCGGCATACACTTGCGGGATTCGAAGGGGGTCGGCTCCCGCGCCGCAGCTTGGGCGCACCGCGGGCCGCATGCCCCGAGTAAGGAGAAGGCCTTGAGGGGCTTGCCGATTCTGATGCTGGCCGCGGGCCTCGCACTGCCGGCCTCGGGGGTCGCCGCCACGCGGCCGGACGCCGGCCGGGCCGATCGCTGCGGGCGGCAGTGCCTGCTCGGGATTCTCTGGGATTACACGGAGGCGCTCACCGACGACAAGCCCTCGGAGGTGCCCGCGGCGCCGAGCGTCCGCGTGACGAGCAACGGCCGGGTGGTCGAGCTCGGCCGTGGAGAGGTCTGGGGGGCGCCCCGGCGCATCCCCTACCGCCAAGCGCTCGTGGATCCGACAACCGGAGCCGCGATCTTCTACGGCGTCGTGACCAATGCCATCCGGCCGCGCCGCCCCGCCCCAGCCACCCCCGGCGCGCGAACCGAGCCCGCCGGGCGAGCCGAGCCTGCCCCGCGCGGCGCGGACACGTGGTGGTTCTACGTGCTGCGGCTCAAGGTCGAGAGCCGGCGGATCAGCGAGGTCGAGGAGATCTCCTACGACGGCTCCTCGATGGGCGCGAACGCGCGGGCGCTCTCCCTGCCCGACCGCCTGTTCGACGCTCCGCTGCCCCGGGATGAGCAATCCTCGCGCGAGCAGCTGATCCGAATCGCGAACGAGTACTTCGACGCCGTCTCGGGCAAGCTCGATTATCGCAAGGTGCCGTGGCATCCCGAGTGCCAGCGGATCGAGCTCGGCGTGTTCACCGTGAACGCCGCGACCTCGCCGGGATCCTGCGGAGGCGAGTTCCAAAATCCGGCCGTACGCTGGAACGTCGTCAATCGCCGCTTCTACGTCGCGGACGTACAGCGCGGCCTCGTGCTCGCGATCGCAAACTTCACGACGCCGCCCGATTTACCGCACAACAACGGCTCGGTGGTGTTCGAGCTGTTCAAGATCCAGGACGGCCTCATCCGCCAGATCCAGGCGTTCTTCCGCGGCAACGGCCAGCTGCACTCCGGCTGGGGCAGCGGGCCGGGCTCCTGAGCGGGCTACCCCGCGCTCGTCCGGCTGCCGCCGCTTGTCAGAGTGCCCCGGCGGCGAGAAGATGCGCGCAAACCGGAGGACCGGACGGTGAACAAGAAATCGATCCTGGCCCTGGCGGGCGTCTGTGCGTTGCTCGCCGCGGCCCTCGCCGGATCCAGCGCCGCATCCCGCGCCGACGAAGCGAGAGCCATGTCGAAGCCCCATACCCTGCACTACGTGCACCTGTACTCCGACGCCGCCGGCGTCTCGCACTTTCGCGACGAGAAGGTGACGCTCTCCGCGAGCGCCGCGAGCAGCGCGAGCTTGTCTGCCCCGAGCGAGCTCCTCGCGTACACGCTCTCGGATGCGCGCGGCGCGACGGCTCTTCTCCTGAAGCGAGGCGCGCGGGAGGACTGGCACCGGGCGCCTCGGCGGATGTGGCTCATCGTCGTTCAAGGGGCAGCACAGGTCACGGCGAGCGACGGCGAGGTGCGCCGCTTCGGGCTCGGCAGCGTCCTGCTGATGGACGACACCGCCGGAAAGGGGCACATCACCCAAGCGGTGGGCCGGGTGGACCACATCGCGATCACGATTCCCGCGCCGGCCAAGTAGCCGGCCGCCGAGCAGCCCGACCGACCATACCACCCGACCGACCACACCACCCGATCGACCGCCGACCGGGCACAGACCGGCCTGGACGACGCCCGCCCGGGCGGCCTCGGTCGCGGCGGCCTCGGTAACGGCGGCCTCGGTCGCCGCCGGCTCGGGGC
>JASHSR010000306.1 GCA_030038645.1 Gammaproteobacteria bacterium | reverse complement strand
CCTCGCTCGGCGTGGTGGCTCGCGAGGAGTTCCTGCAGCGCTACGCCGGGACCGCGGACGAGCGCCTGCGCCGCATCGTGAGCGAGGCGCCGGGACTTGCGCGGCTGCTGTCGCGAGCGGATTGGGACACCCCTGCGCGCGAGATCGGAGGGTACGCGGCCCGGGTGAGCGCCATGCACGGCCCCGGGTTTGCGCTGCTCGGCAACGCGGCGGAGTTCCTGGACCCGGTGTTCTCCTCCGGAGTCACCATCGCGATGCGCTCCGCCAGCATGGCCGTCGCGGCGCTGGATCGTCAGCTCTCAGGCGCGGCGGTCGACTGGGACCGCGACTTCGAGCGGCCTCTGCGCATCGGCATCGACTGCTTCCGGGAGTTCGTGAGCGCCTGGTACGACGGGCGCCTGCAGGACATCTTCTTCAGCGGCAATCAGGCGCGCGAGGTCCGCCGCATGATCTGCTCCATCCTCGCGGGCTACGCCTGGGACGAGAGCAATCCGTTCGTCGCCCAGCCCCGGCGCCGCCTCGATGTGCTCGCGCAGCTGTGCGCGCCGCAGCCACGAGCGCCGCAGCCATGAGCGAGTCCATCCTGGTGACCGGATCGAGCCGCGGCATCGGCCGCGCGATCGCCGTGCGCCTCGCGCGCGACGGATACGACCTCGCCGTGCACTGCCGGGATCGCCTCGCGCAGGCCGAGAGCGTGGCGGATGAGGTGCGCGCCCTGGGGCGCGCCGCGCGCGTGCTGCGCTTCGACGTGACGGACCGGGAGCAATGCAGCGCGCTTCTCAGCGCCGACATCGAGGCGCACGGCGCATACTACGGCGTGGTGTGCAACGCGGGGCTCACGCACGATGCGGTGTTTCCTGCGATGAGCGGCGAGGCCTGGGACAGCGTCGTGCGCGGCAATCTCGATGCGTTCTACAACGTCTTGCAGCCGCTCATCATGCCGATGGTGCGGCGGCGCGCGCCCGGGCGGATCGTGACGCTCTCCTCGGTGTCGGGTCTGCTCGGCAACCGGGGCCAGGTGAACTACAGCGCCGCCAAGGCCGGCGTCATCGGCGCGACCAAGGCGCTCGCCGTCGAGCTTGCCAAGCGGCAGATCACGGTCAACTGCGTCGCGCCGGGCCTGATCGATACGGAGATGGCGCACGAGGCGCCGCTCGAGGAGCTGACGCGGATGATCCCCATGCAGCGCGCCGGGACGGCGGATGAGGTCGCGGCCGTCGTGAGCTTCCTCGTCTCGCCGGGCGCATCCTACGTGACGCGCCAGGTCATCGTGGTGAATGGAGGCCTCAGCTGATGCACCGCGTCGCCGTGACCGGGATGGGCGGGATCAGCGCGCTTGGCTGCGACTGGCCGCAGATCGAGGCGCGCCTACGGACCGGCGTCAACGCCGTGCGCTACATGCCCGAGTGGGAGCGGTTCACGGACCTCAACTCGAGGCTCGCGGCGCCGATCGAGGGGTTCGAGCCGCCGGCGCACTGGACGCGCAGGCAGACTCGCAGCATGGGCCGCGTGTCGCAGCTCGCGGTCGCCGCGGCGGAGCGTGCGCTGCGCGACGCGGATCTGCTCGGCGATCCGCTCTTGCGGAGCGGCGAGGCCGGAGTCGCCTGCGGCTCCTCGATCGGCAGCATTCCGGACATCAAGGACTTCGCGATCATGCTGCTCGAGGGCGCCTCGCCCGGCCTCAACGCCAACTCGTACGTGCGCATGATGCCGCACACGGCCGCGGCCAACATCAGCATCTTCCTCGGCTTGAGGGGCCGCATCATTCCCACCTCGAGCGCGTGCACGTCGGGCAGCCAGGCGATCGGGTACGCGTACGAATCCATCAAGCACGGCGCGCAGACCGTGATGCTCGCGGGCGGAGCGGACGAGCTGTGCCCGACCCAGGCCATGTCCTTCGACATCCTGTATGCGGCGAGCCGCCGCAACGGCGAGCCGCATGCGACGCCGCGGCCCTACGACCGCGATCGTGACGGCCTGGTGGTCGGCGAGGGCGCGGCCGTGCTGGTGCTCGAGAATCTCGATCATGCGCGCGCGCGGGGCGCGCGCATCCGTGCGGAGCTCGTCGGATTCGCGACCAACTGCGACGGCTCCCACGTCACCCGGCCGGAGGAGCAGACGATGCGCACCGTGCAGGAGCTCGCGCTGCGCGATGCGGCCCTGCCCGCGGCGGCCGTCGGCTACGTGAACGGACACGGCACCGGGACCGAGCACGGCGACATCGCGGAGTCCCGCGCGACGGCCGGGGTCCTCGGACCGCGCGTGCCCTTCAGCACTCAGAAGAGCTATCTGGGCCATACGCTCGGGGCCTGCGGCGCGCTCGAGGCTTGGCTCAGCATCGCGATGATGAACGCCGGCTGGTTCGCCCCGACCCTGAACCTCGACCACGTCGATCCGCGCTGCGGCGAGCTCGACTACATCGTGGGCGAGGGCCGGCCGCTCCAGGTCGAATACGTCATGAGCAACAATTTCGCCTTCGGCGGGGTCAACACGTCGCTCGTGTTTCGCCGCGCGCGCTGACCGGCAGCGGGGCGAAGGGCGAGAACGACCCGATGGACGCGCAGGACGCCCCTCTCATCGACTCGGCCGATCCGGCGCGGCCGATCCTGTGGGCGCGAGGCCGCCCCCTCTCGGTCGCCGAGCTGATGGCGGACGTCGAGCGCGTCGCCGCCACGCTGCCCGCAGTCACGCACGTCATCAATCTCTGCGAGCGCCGCGACCACTTTCTCATCGCCTACTGTGCCGCGCTGCTGCGCGGTCACACCAACCTCATGCCGCCGTCCCGCGCGCCAGAGGTGATCGACGACGTGCAGGCCCGCTTCGCCGGCAGCTATCGCTGCGACGACGACTCGGTGGCCCGCACGCTCGGAGTCGAGGCCGGCGAGCGCGCGCCGCGCTGCGACGCCCGCGTCCCGAGCGGGCACGCGGCGGAGATCGCATTCACCTCGGGCAGCACCGGCGCTCCGAGGGCTCACCTGAAGCGGTGGGGCCATCTTCTCGGCAGCACCCGGTTCAACGCCGCGCGCATCCGTGAGTGCCTCGCGCCGCGCCATGGCGGCGCGAGGCCATGGATCGTCGCCACCGTGCCTCCTCAGCACATGTACGGGACCGAGACGTCAATCCTGCTGCCGCTCGCCGCCGACATGGCGGTGCACTCCGCCCGGCCGCTCTTTCCGGCCGACGTGGCCGCCGCGCTCGCCGAGGTGCCTGCGCCTCGCGTGCTCGTGACCACGCCGGTGCACCTGCGAGCCCTCGTGGCCTCCGAGCAGCGCTTTCCCGACGTGGGCGCCGTCGTGTCGGCCACCGCGCCGCTCGATATGCCGCTCGCGCGCGCCGTCGAGCAGGCGCTCGGCACGACGGTGCTCGAGATGTTCGGCTCGACCGAGACTTGCGTGATCGCGACGCGCCTCACGGCGCGCGAGGAGAGCTGGCACCTGTATCCCGGCGTCACTCTCGCGCCGGGACCCGACTGCGCCGAGGTCGATGCGCCGTGGTTCGACGCGCCGACGACGCTGCAGGACGTGATCGAGCTCGTGGCGCCCGACCGCTTCGCCGTGCGCGGGCGCAACACCGACATGATCGAGGTCGCGGGCAAGCGCGCGTCGCTCGCGGACCTCACGCGCCGGCTGCTCGCCGTCGCGGGCGTGAAGGACGCCGTCGTCTTTCAACCCGATGCGGCGCCCGCGGGCGCCGTGCGGCGGGTCGCCGCCCTCGTCGTGGCGCCGGACCTGAGCGCCGAGGCGATCTCGGCTCACTTGAGTCGCGCCATCGATCCCGCGTTCATGCCGAGGCCGCTCGTGCTCGTCCCCGCGCTGCCGCGCAACGAGCTCGGCAAGCTCTCGCGCGAGGCGCTCCTGCGCCTCGCTGCCGCTCATCTGCCTCACCGGCCCTGAGCCTCGCCGCGGAGCACCCGCCTCGAGGACCTCGAGCCGCCTCTGTGCGGCTCAGCCGCTCGAGAGGCCGTGAACGCAGTCGATCTCGACGAGCAGCTCCGAGCGGCAGATGTCGGCCTCGAGGATCATGTACCGCACGCCGCGGGGCAGGCGCTCGGCGAGTTGAGCCTCGGCGCGGGCCGCCGAGGCGCCGTCGCGCAGATAGACCTTGAGCAGGCTCCGCTCGCCCCAACGCGCGGGAATCGCGGGCTGCACCGAGGTCGCGCGCTCGAGGACGCTCTCGAGATTCGCGAGCGTCTCGTCGATCTGCGAGGCGAGGCTTCCGGGATGGCGCGAGGCATGGCCGACGATGCTCGCGGTGCCGGAGATCATGAGCAGGCGCTGCGAGACGAGCATCGCGCGGGAGAAGCTCGGGGCGGCCGGCCCGTACTGCCGCGGATAGTGATACGCGCTCACCTGGCGCGGGTTCTCGAGCGGCGCGCCGGGCGTACGCGACGCGAGCCAGTAGATTTGAAGAGTGGGCGTCCCGTCCCGGCGGCCGATGGCCGTCGCGGCCGGATAGCGTTCGGCGCAATCCGGGCCGAGCCCGGCGGCGCGGCCGACGCAGAACTGCTTGTAGCGCTCCTCGTCGGCCCGGCCGTGGTTGATGCGGTCGAAGTAATTCCAGATCCGAAGCAGATGCGGATACTGCGAAGCCGTCTGAAACCGCCTGATTGCCGAATAGGCCTGCTCGGCGGCTGCCGCGAGCCCGCCGTGACGGGGCTCGTCGAGCTCGATGACCCCGGCCAAGTGCTCGGCGTCGGCTGCAAAGCGCAGGGGGCCGTCGCGGCCGGTCCGAACCGGTCCCGACGCCCGCCATAGCTCGGCGACGCCGTACCCGCCGATCGTCGGTAGGCGCACGCGGATACAGCGGGGATCGGCGAGGTGGGAGTCAGCGCCGCCGAAGACGACGGCGGCGAGCACGTCCGGCGGCAGCGGCGAGTCCGGAGCGAGCGTCGCATAGTCCACCGACGGCGCCGCGGCCGGCGAGCCCGTCACTGCGCTCATTTCCGCTGGCGCGCTCGCGTCCGCCGATACGTCCAGGGACGGCGAGCGGCCCGCAGTGGCGGGCAAGCCCGCAGCCGGCGACGAGCCTGCGTGCTTGAGGCTGATCATGGCCGTTTATCGAGCTCTTGCGGCGCGCGTATCCAGTCGAGTGGAGCGATTTTTTTCAGGCCCGGCCCACGGCAGGGCGCGCTCGATCGCTGTGATACGATGACCCCCGTCCATGACCCCGTTTTCCAGCAGTCTATCGCGCCGCCCGACATGCCTGCCAGCCAATCCCCCGCAGAGCGTGAGCTCGCTCAGCTGATCGTCCATGCGGTGAATTTGGAGGCCGTCGCCCCCGAGGATATCGATCCCGAGGCGCCTCTGTTCGGAGCGGGGCTCGGACTCGACTCGATCGACGCGCTCGAGATCGCGCTCGAGATCTCCAAGCGCTACGGTTTTCAGCTGCGCTCCGACGACGAGGAGAACCACCGGATTTTCGCCTCGCTGCGGTCGCTCTCGCGCTACATCGAGGAGCACCGCACCAAAGAATGAGTCCCGAGGGGGGTACGGATCCAACGCGGGGAGCGCCGATGCGAGTTTCGCCGCTTTGCGTCACCGCCTTCACCGCCACGTGCGCGGCCGGCACCGGGCGCCGCTCGCTCGCCGAGGCGTTGCTCTCGCGGCGCAGCGGCCTGAGACCCAACGACTTCTCGAGCACGCCGCTCGCAACGTGGATCGGCCGCGTGGAGGGCCTCGAGAGCGAGCCGCTTCCTCCGCAGCTCGCGCCCTGGGACTGCCGCAACAATCGGCTCGCCTGGCTCGGGTTGGGACAGGATGGCTTTCGCGAGCGAGTCGCCGCCGCGCGGGGGCGGTACGGGCGCGACCGGATCGCGCTGGTGCTCGGCACGTCCACCTCGAGCATCGGTGCGACGGAGGAGGGGTACCTGCGCGTGCAGCCGGACGGCGAGTTCCCGCCGGATCTGCGCCGGCCCATGATTCACTCGCCGCACTCGCTCTGCGATTTCCTGCAGCACGCGCTCGCGCTCGAGGGCTTTTGCGCCACCATCGCGACCGCCTGCTCCTCGAGCGCGAAAGTCTTCGCGCTCGCCGAGCGCGTGATCCGGCTCGGCCTCGCCGATGCCGCGGTCGTCGGCGGCACGGACACGCTCTGCGGCAGCGTGCTCTTCGGCTTCCATTCCCTCGGGTTGCTCTCGCCGGAGCCTTGCCGCCCCTTCGACCCGGCGCGGCGCGGTATCAGCCTCGGCGAGGCGGCGGGCTTCGCGCTGCTCGAGAGCCGGGGAGACGGTCCCTGGCTCATCGGCTACGGCGAGTCGAGCGACGCGCACCACATGTCCTCTCCGCACCCGGACGGGCGGGGCGCTCGCCTCGCCATTATGCAAGCCCTCGCGAGCGCGGGTCTCGAGGCGGGCGATGTCGATTACATCAATCTGCACGGCACCGCGAGCCGCATGAACGACGAGATCGAGGGCCACGTGGTCGCCGAGCTCTTCCCCCCTCGCACGCTCGCAAGCTCCACGAAGGGGTGGACGGGCCACGCGCTCGGCGCGGCCGGCATCGTCGAGGCCGTCATCACTTTGCTCGCGCTCGAGACGGAAACCGCGCCCGGCACGCTCAACTCGACCGAGGTGGACCCGGCGTGCGGCCCGCAGATCCGGCTGGACAACGAGCGCCGGCCGATGCGCTACGCCTCGAGCCACTCGTTCGGGTTCGGGGGCAGCAACTGCGTGCTCCTGTTCGGGCGGGAGCGTCCGTGAGCGCGGGCACGGGAATGGGCACGAGCGTGGGTGCCGGCACCCGCACCGGCACGGGAATGGGCACGGGCACCCAGCCGCCGCTCGCCCCGTCGGCCTTGAGCGCCTACGTGGACGGAATCGGCCTGTGGTCGCCGAGGCTGCCGGGCTGGGATGCGGCGCGCGCGATCCTGCGCGGCGAAGTCGAGGCTCCCACCGCGCCGGCTCCCCGGCCGGCGCCCGCGCTGCTCGCGCCGACCGAGAGGCGCCGCGCGCCGGACAGCGTCTCGGTGGCGCTCGACGTGGCGGCAAGCGCATGCGCGGCCGCTCACTGTGAGCCGCGCAGCGTTCCGAGCGTCTTCGCATCCGCCTACGGCGACCTCGCGGTGAGCGACGCCGTGTGCGAGCAGCTTGCGAGGGCCCCTCTCGACACCTCGCCCACCAAATTTCACAACTCGGTTCACAACGCGGCGGCCGGGTACTGGGCCATCGCGACCGGGTGCCTGGAGCCCTACACCTCGCTCACGGCGCACCGGCACACGTTCGGCACCGGCCTCGTCACGGCGGTCCTGCACGCGTTGTCGGAGCGCGCTCGCGTGCTCTTCGTCGCCTACGACATCGAGGCGCGCGGGCCGCTCGCGACGATGGCGCAGAGCCGCGGAATGCTCGCAGCGGCCCTGGTCCTCGCGCCGCAGCCGACGCGGCAGAGCCTCGCGCGAGTCGCGCTGCGCGTGGATGCGGCGGAGGGGCAAGCGACGCCGGCGCGTCCCCGGAATGCCGCCCTCGTCGAAGGCAATGCGATGGCGAGCGGTCTCGCGCTCTTCGAGGCGCTTGCGGATGCCGTTCCGCGGCGGCTCTCGCTGACGCTCGGGCGGAGCCTGACGCTGCACGTGGCACTCGATCCGACGCCTGGCGCGGGCCGAGCGTGAGGCGTTGCGGCTGGCGCCCGCCGCGCCGGCTTGCCACAATCAACGACGCTCGGAGCCGCTGACCTGCGGCGCGGGGCACCTTGGGGGAGGGCATGGCCGAACGCGCGGACGTGGTCATCATGGGAGGCGGGCTCGCGGGCCTGACCCTCGCTTTGCAGCTGCGGCGGCGCTTCCCCACCCTCGAGGTGATCGTTCTGGAGCGCACTCGGCATCCCGTGCCGATCGCAGCGCACAAGGTCGGGGAGTCCTCTGTCGAGATCGGCGCCCACTACTTCGACAAGGTGCTCGGCCTCGGGGCGCACCTGCGAGCCCAGCAGCTTCCGAAATTCGGCTTCCGTTTCTTCCATTCGGACGGGCGCTCCGACATCGACCGGGTGGCCGAGATCGGCATCACCCGCTACCTCGCCGTTCGGACCTACCAGATCGATCGAGGCATCTTCGAGAACTTCCTCGGCGAGCACGCGCAAGCGTGCGGCGTGCGCTTTCTCGACGGCGCCGTGGTGCGGGGATTCACCATCCGGGAGCCGCAGAGTGGGGACGCGCGGCGCGACGGTTCCGGCGGCGAGCACCCGCGCGCCGACGAGCGCCGGCACGAGCCCGGGCCCGGCGGCGAGCACGAAGTCCTCTACGAGCGCAGCGGCGTGGAGCACCGCATCGCGGCTCGCTGGCTCATCGACGCGTCCGGCCGCGCCGGCCTCATCAAGCGGCAGCTCGGCCTCGAGGAGCGGAACGATCACGACGCGAACGGCGTCTGGTTCCGGATCGCCGCGCGCATCGACGTGGACGAGTGGTCCGACGACGGCGACTGGCTCGCGCGCTGCAGCCCGCGCGACCGGTGGCTCTCGACCAGCCACCTCGTCGGCGAGGGCTACTGGGTGTGGCTGATCCCGCTCGCCTCCGGCTCGCACTCGGTCGGCATCGTCGCCGATGCGAAGCTGCATCCGCTCGCCGGCATGAGCTCCTTCCCGCGCGCGATGGA
>JASHSR010000305.1 GCA_030038645.1 Gammaproteobacteria bacterium | reverse complement strand
CCGCTACACGCCCGAGGCCTGGGCGATCGTCGAGGCCCAGCCGCGCACCAGCCTGTACATCTTTCCCCACGATCCCAAGAGCGTCGGTAGCGCCTTCACGCGCGCCTGTCAGCTGCTCGGGATCAAAGATCTGCGCTTCCACGATCTGCGACACGAGGCGACCAGTCGCCTGTTCGAGCGCGGCTATCAGATCCAAGAGGTCGCACAGTTCACCCTGCACGACTCCTGGAACGAGCTCAAGCGCTACGCGAATCTTCGGCCCGAGAACGTGCGCGACATCGCGGTGCCGCGTACAACCCGCGGTCTACACGATCGCAGCCGTGGCGCAATTATCGTGGCTCCGCGGCCCGCTCGCGACGTTGATCGATCAGCTCGGCGAGATCAGCCGCACTGACCAGCCACGGCGATTTCTGGCCACCGAGACGAAAGGCTCGGCATGGCAGCATCTTCGCCGGCGCCCGGCGGCGCGCCTCCTCGTACGACAGGCCGAAATACTTGGGCGCGACGCGCTCGAGTGGGATGTGGGCCTCTCCGAACTCAGCCAGCAGGCCGAAGTAAGTGCTGTTCACGGAATTGACCTTGCCGCTTCTCCTCCAATCCTCCGATGGGCAACATGCGAGAGGCGTAGGCGCCGAGCGCGCCGTCAGCAGCGACAGGGCAAGCGTTTGCCGGGGTGTCGGGGCGCAGCCCTGACCAAGGTGCGCTCGTGGCAATTCCGGACTCGTGCCGGAATTGCCACGAGCGCCTACCTTGTACGGCGCGGGTCACAGATTTTGCTGCGTGGCTGCTCGGAGCTGCAGCCGTTGTCGTCTCGGGGATTGCCAGCATGGCCGGCGGAGAATCCACGGACACCGGCAGTCGCTAACGGCATAACCGACCAATCACCAGGCTGAATGGGCGTTCCCGGACCGCCATTCGACCTCGGGGTTGCCGGGCGCCTAGAATCCGCGGTGGACATTCCAAGAACGGCCCGGTCGCAGCGATAAGCTACTCCGGGTCATAAGAACGCGGAGTGAGTCTTGTCGGGCATCTTCATCAGCTATCGCCGCAGCGACAGCCCGGACGCCACGGGGCGTATCTACGATCGGCTCGTCGCCGAGTTCGGCAAGGCGCAGGTGTTCAAGGATGTGGACTCCATTCCGCTGGGACGGGATTTTCGTGGGCATCTGAACGACATCGTGGGGAACTGCGGGGTGATGCTCGCCATCGTCGGTCCGCACTGGACGGAGGCGCGCAACGCGGCGGGGCAGCGGCGGCTGGAGGACCCGGATGACTTCGTGCGGATCGAGCTGGAGACTGCGCTCGCCCGCGACATCCCGGTGGTGCCGGTGCTGGTCGGTCACGCGCCGCTCCCGACCGCCTCGGAGCTGCCCGGGTCCTTGGGATCGCTGGTGTTTCGCCAGTCGATCGAGGTGCGGCCGGACCCGGACTTTCACAACGACGCGACACGCCTGGTGACGGCGCTGCGGACAATCCTGGACCCGGCGGCAGTGGCGGCGGCAGCAGCAGAAGCGGCAGAGCAAGCGGCTGCCGCGATCGCGCGGGCTGCTGCGGCGACCGGCAGCCAGAGCAGTCGACGGCTGGGCTGGATCGTGGCATCGGTCGCTATCGTAGGGATGGCCGTGCTCGCGGTTCCCGCGATCCGTTATCTGCGCGAGACGCCGCCGCCCGAGCCGCCAGAGATTCGCACCGATATCGTCACGCCCGCGACGAGTGAGCCCGACAGTTTCGCGCTCTCACCCGATGGGCGGCAGATCGTATTCGTGGCCTCAGGGGACGGCGCCTCGCGTCTATGGCTGCGGCCGCTGGCGTCGACGACGGCGCAGCCGCTTGCCGGCACCGAGGGCGCAACCGCTCCTTTCTGGTCCCCCGACGGCCGCTCGATAGGCTTCTTCGCTGATCGCGCGCTCAAGCGCCTCGATCTGGGCGGCGGGGCGCCGTACACTCTGGCGCCTGCACCTGACGAGTTCGGCGGGACATGGAATGCGGCCGGCGTCATCCTGTTTGCGCCGAGCGCAGGTAGTCACTTGATGCGCGTGTCCGCCGCCGGGGGCGCGGCGCAGGCGGTGACCACGTTGAAGGCAGGACAGACTGGACAGGGCGCGCCCTTCTTCCTGCCCGACGGGCACCATTTCCTGTTCGGTGTGGTTGGATCTTCGGCCGCGGGTGGGATCTACCTGGGCGATCTCACCGGGGGCGCCCCGACGCCGCTGACGAATGCGCAGAGCAGACCGGTGTATCTGCCCACCGGCTGGATGCTGTGGGTGAGGGATGGCGCGCTCATGGCCCAGCGCCTCAATGTGGGGAAGGCTGCGCTCACGGGTGCGCCGGTCACGCTGGCCACCGGCCTGCCGGCAGGGGGGTTTGTCCGCCCCGTGTCCGTGTCGGCGACGGGGCTGGTGGCTTACCGCGTCGGTGTGGTCGTCCATACGCAACTGACGTGGTTCGACCGCTCGGGCGCCGCGCGCGGCAGCGTCGCTGCCCCGGAGGGCACTTTATTGGGGGCCCGTGTCGCAGCCGACGGCCGACGCGTGGTAGTCGCGCGCGGAGCAGCGCAGGGCGAGAATCTCTGGCTGCTCGATGGCGAGCGTATGAGCCGCCTGACGTTCGGGGCGACGATTGACTTCTCCCCCGTGTGGTCCCCGGACGGCATGCGGATCGTGTTCACCTCCAACCCGTCCGGTACCTTCGACCTTTACCAGACGCTCGTGAACGGGGCGGTCGGTGACGCGCAGCCGCTCCTGAGCGCAGGTCAAGTCAAGATATCGGGGTTACCGACCAGCTGGTCGCCGGACGGCCGATTCCTGCTGTATACGAACATAGATCCTCAGACTCGCGCCGAGGTCTGGGTCCTCCCGATGGTCGGAGCCCACACGCCCTCGGTGTTCCTGAAGACGCCGTTCGACGAGTCGAACGGTGTGTTCTCGCCGGATGGCCGGTGGGTGGCGTACCAGTCGAACGAATCCGGGCGATACGAGATTTACGTCCGCCCGTTCCACCCGCCGGGTGCCAAGGACTCGGACGCGGCCTCGGGTGCGATGCAGTGGCAGGTGTCCATCACGGGCGGCATTGATCCCACGTGGCAGCGGGACGGCAAGGAGATCGATTACATCGACCCGTCAGGGGCGATGATGGCAGCGCCGATCACTGTCAGCGGAGCCATGTTTGCAGCGGGCACGCCGGTAAAGCTTTTCGAGGCGCACATTGTCGGTGGCGGCGAGAATGTAGCGCGGGGGCGCGAATATGACATCGCCCCCGACGGACGCTTCCTCATCAACACGGTGTCGGAGAGCGCCGCAGCGCCGATCACGCTGATCCAGAACTGGAATCCCGCGGTAACCCCGCAATGAGCGGGGTCTGCCGAGGCGACACTACTGCGCAGAATCTGCTGGTTGACGAACAACCGGGCTGGGGCCAACTCGTCGCAAGTGGAATGTCTCCGGAGTCGAGCCCTTATTTCATGCGGCACGATGAAAACTTGGATAGCACTTCTGCGCGGACTCAACGTGGTCGGGGCGAACCAGGTGCCGATGAAGACGCTGGCTGCGGCTTTCAATCGTGCGGGCTTCCACGCGGTCCGCACGTATATCCAGAGCGGCAACATCCTCTTTCAGAGCCGGCGCGGCAAGCCCGAAGCGTCGGTGCGTACGGAAACGCGAAAGCGCGGAAGGAAGCGCGACGCGAAGCGCTGACTGACTTCTCCGAGTGACATCCGCGGCCGGCCGGCTGGATTCGATCACCCGCACATCATCGTGGGCGAGCCCGCCAAGGTCGCGGCTCAGCGCGGCAGAAGTCCTCGGCAGACCGGATTCGGACCATTACAATTCGCCAACCGAAGGGAGGGAAGGAGATGGACACCATGAGCAGGCGTTTGCTGAGCCGACGTGAATTCGGTGCGCGCTGTGCGGCGCTCGGCTTATCGCTGCCGGCCATGAGCGCCCTGCTGGCGGTGCAAGAAAGCGCGCCGGCCTTTGCCGCCACCGGTGCGGTAACGAATACCGCGGGGCATACCGTGAGGCTTCCAGACGGGACCACCGTCTCGGCGCTCGGTCAAGGCGCCTGGCATCTCGGGCAGGGAAGACATCCGGTCGCGGTTGAAGAGGAGGCGGTGCGCACGGGCATTTCGCTCGGCATGACGCTGATCGATACGTCGGGGAACTACGGAAACGGCCTCTCCGAGCAATTCGTGGGCCGCGTGATCGCGGGCGAGCGCGACCGTGTGTTCCTCGTCTCCAAGGTGGAGTCCGATGAGGTCTCCGGAGATGGCATCCCCCGTGCTTGCGAGGCGAGCCTCACTCGTCTCGGCACCGACTATCTCGATCTGTATTTGCTGCATTCGCCGGTCCCCACACGGCAATTCTCGGGCGTCGTGGCGCGATTCGAGCAACTGCGCGCGGCGGGCAAGATTCGCGCTTGGGGCGTATCGAACTTCAACCTGCGCCAGATGGAGGATCTGCTCCGTGTTCCGGACGGCTCGCGCTGCGCGACCAACCAAGTCCCTTACAGCCTCCACAACCGGCGCATCGAGCGCGACGTTCTGCCATGGTGCACTCGGCAGAATATGCCGGTGATGGCGTATTCACCCCTCGGCGGCGACCATGACCTCCTGGTACGCGACCGCACGCTCGCTCAGATCGGCGCCGCCCACGGGTGCTCGGCCGCCGCGGTGGCGCTCGCCTGGGTCATCCGCAGCGGGCACGTCATCGCCATTCCCGAATCCGGCTCCCCGGCGCATACCAAGGAAAACGCCGAAGCGCTCTCGATCGCACTCACGCCGGGAGACATGCAGACGTTGGCCGCGGCGTACCCCGGGCCCTTCGGCGCAACCTAACAAGGAGCGCATCGGAAGCGGCGGGGTTTCGAGGCTGAGCTCGCAGGCGGCGGGGTCTCGAGGCTGGACTCGCAGGCGGCGGGTTTCGAGGCTGAGCTCGCAGGCGGCGGCGTCTCGAGGCCAAGCTCGGCGCGGGACCCACCCATTTACAACATCGTGCGGGACGCCTAGTCTTCGCTCCACAAAGGCGGCCACGCAGCAGTGGCCGAACACAACAAAGCCAGCGGGAGGACTCCATGAAGTACGCCGTGTGGTTCGTGCGCCTTGTGTTCGGGGCTTGGATGGTTCCCGCCGGCCTGAATCACTTCTATTCCCTGTTCCCGCAGCCGATGGGCTCGCAGCCCCTGAGCCACGAGCTGATCGTCGCTCTGCTGAGCAGCCACCTCTTCGACATCGTCAAGGCCGTAGAGCTGATTGCCGGGATCTGCGTGCTGACCGGGATCTACACCCCGCTTGCGCTCGCGATCTGCATGCCGGTCTCGTTCTGCATATTCTACTGGGACACGCCCCTCGAGGGGTGGGGCTCGCGCGCCTCGCTCTTCGGTGAGGCGGCGCTGCTCTGCAATGTCTTGCTGTGCCTCGCCTACATCAAGAGCTACCGCTCGATGTTCGCCCTGCGCGCCAAGCCCCTGACCTTCGGTACCCCCGATGCGCCGGCCGCCGCCCAGCCGGCCGGGAGCGGGCCATGAAGACCCTCGTCCTCGTCGGCCGCCTCGTTTTCGGCGCCTGGATGCTGGTCAACGGCGCCAACCACTTCTTCATATCGCTCTATCCCGAGCCGATCGGGCACGAGCCGCTCGCCGCCCAGCTGATGGCGGCCCTCGTCCACAGCAGGCTGTTTGACGTCGCCATGGCGATTCAGCTGGTGACGGGAGTGCTGATCCTCGCTGACGTCCTGGTCCCCATCGCCCTGTGCGTAGTGATGCCGATCTCCGTCTGCGCGGTCTACTGGTCCGTGATCCTGGAGCATCAGCTCCTCGGCGCGGTCCTGGCGCTCGCCGCCTTCGCCCTCAACGGCCTCTTGATGCTGGCCTACGTCGACTACTACAGGGGAGTGCTGCAGCGGCACGCCCTGACGCTCGGCGACGCGTGAGGAAGACGTCATGAGCTA
>JASHSR010000304.1 GCA_030038645.1 Gammaproteobacteria bacterium | reverse complement strand
TGCGGCTGATTCTCGACCAGATCGAGCACGCGCAGGCTGACCGCGGCGACGACCGGCGGGATGCTGTTGGAGAACAGATACGGCCGGGAGCGCTGTCGCAGCCACTCGACCACCGGGCGGCGCGCCGCGATGTACCCGCCGCTGCCTCCGCCGAGCGCCTTGCCGAGCGTGCCCGTCAGGATGTCCACGCGCCCGGCGACGCCGCAGTGCTCGGGCGTGCCGCGGCCGCGCGCGCCGAGCACGCCGGCCGCGTGAGAGTCGTCCACCATGACGAGCGCGCCGTAGCGGTCCGCGAGGTCGCAAATGGCGGGCAGGCTCGCGACGGTGCCGTCCATCGAGAACACCCCGTCCGTCGCGATGAGCCGCGTGCGCGCTCCGGCCGCTTGCTCGAGGCAGCTCTCGAGCTCGCGCATGTCGCCGTTCGCGTAGCGCAGGCGCTGCGCCTTGCACAGGCGGATGCCGTCGATGATGCTCGCGTGGTTGAGCGAGTCGGAGATGACGGCGTCGCGCTCGTCGAGCAAGGCCTCGAATAGGCCGCCGTTCGCATCGAAGCAGGAGGAGTAGAGGATCGCGTCCTCGGTGCCGAGGAAGCGGCTGAGCCGCTCCTCGAGCTGCTTGTGCACGCTGTGCGTGCCGCAGATGAAGCGCACGGAAGCCATGCCATAGCCGAAGCGGTCGATCGCGCGGTGCGCCGCCTCGCGCACGGCCGGGTGGTTGGCGAGGCCGAGATAGTTGTTGGCGCAGAGGTTGATCACGTCGCGAGACGCGGTGCGCACGACGCCCGCCTGCGGGCTCGTGAGGACGCGCTCGCTCTTGTACAGTCCTTGCCCGCGCAGCTCCTCGAGGCTCTCCGTCAGGCGTGCCAGAAAGGATGGATCCACAGGTGAGCGATTCCTCGAGCTGGTGCGTCGATTATACTCGTCGGATGCGCGTCGACCGTTGGCTCTTCGCCGTGCGCCCCGGACAGACGTCCGGACAAGCACCGACCGCCGGGGGCTCCGGCGCATCAGGGGCGGGATTGGGCAGGCATGAAGAGCTATAAATATTACGATCTGATCCTCGGCGCATACGTCTGTGTCCTGCTTTGCGCGAATCTCATCGGACCGTCCAAGGTCTCCACCCTCCGCTTGCCCTGGATCGGCTCGCACGACTTCGTGGCGGGCGTGCTGTTTTTCCCCATCTCTTACTTCTTCGGCGACGTGCTCACGGAAGTCTACGGCTACGCGCGCGACCGCCGGGCCGTGTGGGCTGGATTCGGCGCGCTGGCGTTCGCTTCGATCATGGCCACGGTGATCGTCCACCTGCCGCCGGCCGACATCTGGAGGGACAAGCAGCCCGCCGTCGCGCAGGTCTTTGGCAGCACGCCGCGCATCGCCGCGGCATCGATGATCGCGTTCTGGTGCGGCTCGTTCGTGAACAGTTTCGTGCTCGCGAAGATGAAGCTGCTGACCCGTGGCCGCTGGCTGTGGATGCGCACGATCGGGTCCACCGCGTGCGGTGAGCTCGTGGATTCCGGGCTGTTCTATACGCTCGCCTTTACGGGCGTCATGGCGCCGAGCGAGGTGTTCGCCGTCACGGCGGCGCAGTACGTGCTCAAGACGAGCTGGGAGATCGTTGCGACGCCCCTCACGTACAAGCTCGTCGGCTTCCTCAAGCGCGCGGAGCAAGAGGACTACTACGACCGCGATACGAACTTCACGCCCTTCTCGCTCGACGTCGCGCGCGTTGGAGTGCCCTCGCGCGCAGCCGGCGCTCGGGAGTCGTCGCAGGCGACGGGCGCCCGACACTGATTCCGATGACCCCGCATGCGTTCGTCGCCGACGGCTCTGCCGAGTCCCCTGTCGGCGCGGCGATCAACGCGAAGTATCTGAGTCCGGAGGAGCCGCTCGTTCGCCGGCTCGCGGATCTCGCGCGCCTCGATCCCGCGCAACGCGCCGCCGTGCACGAGCGGGCGCTGCGCCTCGTCGAGGCGGTTCGCTCCGCCCGGCCGCGCGGCGGCGGGCTCGATGCGCTGCTGCGCGAGTACCATCTCGCCTCGCGCGAGGGCGTCATTCTCATGTGCCTCGCCGAGGCGCTGCTGCGCATCCCGGATGCGGAGACGGCCGACCGCCTCATCGCCGACAAGGTCGGCGCGGGCGACTGGGAAGAGCATCTGGGCGGGGGATCGCTGCTCGTCAATGCATCGACGTGGGGGCTGATGCTGACGGGCCGGCTCGTCGAGATCGATCGCGCGGAGGTCGGGCCGGTGCGCGCGTGGTTCGGCCGGCTCGCGAGCCGCATCGGCGAGCCGGTCGCGCGGTCGGCGCTGCGGCAGGCGATGCGTGTCCTCGGCCATCAGTTCGTGATGGGCCGCACCATCGAGGAGGCGCTCGAGCGCGCAGCGGGCGCTCGCGAGCGGACCTATCGCTACTCCTTCGACATGCTCGGCGAGGCGGCGATCACGCGCGCCGATGCCGATCGATATCTGCAGCGCTATCGCGAGGCCATTGCGGCCCTCGGCGCGCACTCGCTCCAGGGCGCACACTCGGCGCTTGGTGCTTCTGCGGTGCCCGGTGCCCCATCGGTCCCCGGTGCTTCTGCGGCGCCCGGTGTCCCTTCCGCCCCAGGTGCCCCTTCGGCCCCTGTTGCCCGTTCGGCCTTCGGCGGGGACGTGAGGGCGCGTCCCGGAGTCTCGGTGAAGCTCTCCGCGCTGCACCCTCGCTACGAGAGAGCACAGCGCGAGCGGGTCCTCTCGGAGCTCACGCCGGCGCTCCTCGATTTGGTGCGGCTCGCGCGCGAGGCGGGCATCGGCCTCACGATCGACGCGGAGGAAGCCGATCGGCTCGAGCTGTCGCTCGAGCTGCTCGAGGCGGTTTTGCGGAGCGAGTGGACAGCCGGATACGAGGGATTCGGGCTCGCCGTGCAGGCGTACCAGAAGCGCGCCTACGCCGTGCTCGAATGGCTCGCCGCACGGGCGCGCGCGCTGCGGCGCCGGGTCACGGTGCGCCTGGTGAAGGGCGCGTACTGGGACAGCGAGATCAAGCGGGCCCAGGAGCGGGGTCTCGCGGGATACGCCGTGTTCACACGCAAGCCCAACACCGATGTGTCCTACCTCGCGTGCGCGCGCCTGCTCGCCGGCTCGACCGACGTGATCTTTCCGCAGTTCGCCACCCACAACGCGCAGACCGTCGCGTACGTCATCGAGG
Source organism: Gammaproteobacteria bacterium (assembly GCA_030038645.1). GTDB lineage: Bacteria > Pseudomonadota > Gammaproteobacteria > Steroidobacterales > Steroidobacteraceae > JASHUC01. Next base: position 3,271 of record JASHSR010000304.1, on the reverse strand, counting down.
TGATGGGCGGCGCTGCCGGCGCGTTCGAGTTTCAGCGCCTGCACGGCATGGGCGAGGAGCTCTACGAGCAGGTAATCGGGGAGGGGAGCATCGTCGCCGGCTCCCGAGCGGTCAGCTCTCCAGCAACTCGCTCCGCGGCGGCCGACTCGGCCGCGCCCGGGACTGCCGCAGGCGCCGCTCCGGGGCACGGTGGCTATGCCTGCCGGGTCTATGCGCCCGTCGGGCCTCACGAGGATCTGCTTCCGTATCTCGTGCGGCGGCTGCTCGAGAACGGCGCGAACACCTCATTCGTCAATCGCCTCGTCGATGCCCGGCTGCCGGCGGCCGAGGTAGCGTGCGATCCCGTGCAGGAGGTGGATCGGCTGCGGGCCGCCGCGCATCCGCGGATCGTCGAGCCCGAGAGGCTGTTCGCCCCCGAGCGGCGCAACGCCCGAGGAATCAATCTCAACGACGGCGCGGAGCTCGACCGGCTGAAGCGGGCCTGCGAGGCGGCGGCGCGGCAGTCCTGGCGCGCGGCTCCGATCGTCGGCGGTACGCGGGGCGAGGGCGCGCCCGTCACGCTCTACAACCCCGCGCTCGAGGCGAGCGCCGTCGGGACGGTCATCGAGGCTTCCCCTGCCGAGGTGAGCCGGGCCTTCGCCATCGCGACCGCCGCGCAAGGCGCGTGGGACGCGCGGCCGGCGGAGCAGCGCGCCGCGCTGCTCGAGCGGGCCGCGGACCTCTTCGAGGAGCGTCGCGCGGAGCTCATCGCTCGCTGCGTGCTCGAGGCAGGCAAGACCGTGCCCGACAGCGTCGCCGAGGTCCGTGAGGCGGTCGATTTCCTGCGCTACTACGCGCTGCAGGCGCGTACGCAGTTCGGAGAGGAGCTGCAGCTCGCGGGACCCACGGGCGAGCGGAACACGCTGCGGCTGCGCGGCCGCGGCGTCTTCGCGTGTGTGAGCCCGTGGAACTTCCCGCTCTCGATCTTCACCGGCCAGGTGAGCGCCGCGCTCGCGGCGGGAAATGCCGTGCTCGCGAAGCCCGCCGAGCAGACGCCGCTCACGGCGGCGCTTGCCGTGGAGATCCTGCACGCCGCCGGCGTGCCCGCGGATGTCCTGCACTTCCTGCCCGGGGACGGCCCGACGGTGGGCGCGGCGCTCACGCGCGATTCGCGCGTCGCGGGAGTCGCGTTCACGGGCTCGGGAGAGACGGCCCGCCTGATCGAGCGGAGCCTCGCCGGCCGGCCGGGACCGATCGCCGCATTGATCGCCGAGACCGGCGGCATCAACGCCATGATCGTCGATAGCTCCGCGCTTCCCGAGCAGGCCGTGCTCGACGCGGTTGCCTCGGGATTCGACAGCGCGGGCCAGCGCTGCTCGGCGCTGCGCGCGCTGCTGCTGCAGGAGCAGATCGCGCCGCGCGCACTCGAGCTGCTCGCCGGCTGCATGGACGAGCTGCGCGTGGGCGATCCGGCGCGGCTCGCGACGGATCTCGGCCCCGTCATCGACCACGAGGCGCTCGCCATGCTCGAGGCGCACGCCGCGCAGCTCACGGCCCGCGCTCGCTGGCATCACCGCGCTCCGCTCGATTCAGGCCTCGCTCGGGCCGGCCGGTTCTTCGCCCCGCTCGCCGCGGAGATCGAGAGCCTCGATGCGCTCGAGCGCGAGGTCTTCGGCCCCATCGTGCACGTCGTGCGCTACCGCGCCCGCGACCTCGACGGCCTGATCGATGCGCTCAACGCCAAGGGCTATGGGCTCACGCTCGGCATTCACACTCGGATCGACGGCGTCGCGCAACGCATCGCTGCGCGGGCGCGCGTCGGGAACGTCTACGTCAATCGCAACATGATCGGCGCGGTGGTGGGCGTGCAGCCGTTCGGCGGCTGCGGGCTCTCCGGCACGGGACCGAAGGCCGGCGGCCCGCATTACCTCGCGCGCTTCGCGACCGAGCAGACCGTGACGGTCAACACCGCCGCGCTCGGGGGGAACGCGAGCCTGCTCAGCTTGTAGGAGCGGAACGCTCGCGCCCGCGCCCGGCGCCGCCTGCCGTGCCTCGCTACTGCGGGCGCTCGACGAGAACCCGTCCGTTCTCGGCGCGAGCCTTGAACGTCCGCACCGGCTCGTACGCGGGCGGGGTCAGCGCCTCACCGGTCTTCAGGCAGAACCGCGCCCCGTGGCGCGGACAGATGATCTCGCAGGAGTCCCTGTCGACCTCTCCCCCCGAGAGCGCCTCTTCCTCGTGAGTGCAGCGGTCCTCGACGGCGTAGTAGCCCTGGCCGCAGCGCACGACGACGATCGGCAAACCGTCCACCTCGGTGCCGAACGGCTGGGTCGCCTCGACCGTGGCGACGTCGCCGACATCGACCCATTGCGCGCTCATCGCGGCTCAATCCGCCGCGCACTCAATCTCGGCTCAATCCGGTGCGCACGCAATCGTGGCTCAATCCGCTGTGTGCTCATCGGACCTTAGAACATTCCCGTCTGCAGCCGCGCCGCCTCGGACATCATCGAGGGGCTCCAGGGCGGGTCGAAGACCAGCTCGACCTTCACCTCGCTCACCGTCGGGATCCGCTCGAGCTTGTCCCTCGCGTCGTCGAGCAGGATGTCGCCCATGCCGCAGCCCGGCGCCGTGAGAGTCATCTTCACATCGACCGTGCGCGAGCCGTCCTCGCCGTGGCGCACCTCGCACTCGTACACGAGGCCGAGATCGACGATGTTGATCGGGATCTCGGGGTCGTAGCAGGTCTTCAGCTGATCCCACACGGCATTGCGCACGTCGTCGTCGGTCGCGTTGGGCGGCAGCTCGATCGGCTTCACCACGTCCTTGCCGAGCGCGTCGGCATCCTCGCCCGCGATGCGCAGCAGATTTCCATCGACGTACACCGTGAAGCTGCCGCCGAGCGCCTGCGTGATGTAGCCGGCCTGGCCGGCTTTGAGGGTGACCTCCGCGCCGGCCGGGACCATGACGGCCCGCACGTCGCGATAGATCACGACCGGCTCGTTCGTGTAGCTGCGCATCACGGCTCTCCGGCCATCCTGCCGGCGAGTCCGGAGGGGACCTCCTCCGGCACCTCCGTCGTCACGGTGCCGCCCTTCTCGAGCGCGGCGTTGAGCGTGTGCCAGCAGAGGCTCGCGCACTTCACCCGCGCCGGGAACTCGCGCACGCCCGAGAGCGCGGCGAGCTTGCCGAGCTCGGGTCCCGGCGTGGCGTCCTGCCGCGTGAGCAGCGCATGGACGCTCTCGAACAGCCTTTGAACCTCTCTGCGGTCCTTGCCCTTGACGGCCTCGCTCAT
>JASHSR010000303.1 GCA_030038645.1 Gammaproteobacteria bacterium | reverse complement strand
AGCTCGCGAATGAAGCCCACCGTGTCGGCGACGACGACCGGCGTGCCGCCTGCGAGCCGGACGCGACGCACGGTCGGATCGAGCGTCGCGAACAGCTGATCGGCGACATAGGCGTCGGCGCCCGTGAGCGCCCGAAACAGGGTCGACTTGCCGGCGTTCGTGTACCCGACGAGAGCGACCGTCGGCACCGGAATCTCCGCGCGCAGGTGCCGCCCGGTATCACGCTGCTGCTTCAGCCGCGCGAGGCGCTTCGTCAGCACCCGAACGCGCTGGGAGAGCAGGCGGCGGTCCGTCTCGAGCTGCGTCTCGCCGGGCCCCCTCAGGCCGATGCCGCCCTTCTGGCGCTCGAGGTGCGTCCAGCCGCGCACCAGGCGCGTCGCGAGATGTTTGAGCTGGGCGAGCTCCACTTCGAGCTTGCCCTCGAAGCTGCGCGCGCGCTGCGCGAAGATGTCGAGTATCAGGCTGTTGCGGTCGAGCACGCGCCGGCCGATGTGCTCCTCGAGGTTGCGCTCCTGGCTCGCAGTGAGGGCGTGATCGACGAGGATCACGTCCGCCTCCTGCGTCTGCGCGACCGCGCGCAGCTCGTCCGCCTTGCCGCTGCCGACGAAAAACCGCGGGTCCGGGCGCTCCCGCCCGCCCGTCACCGTCGCGACCGGCCGCACGCCCGCCGAGAGCGCGAGCTGCGTGAGCTCCTCGATGTCCTCCGGATCGATCTGAGCGCCGAGGCCCAGGCGCACCAGGACAGCGCGGGTGGTCACTCCGCCGTCATTCCGGGGCGGGCTCCGCCGTCGCCGCCGCCGCGCCCTCCTCGGCCTGCAGGCGCACGTTGCGCGCCGGCACGACCGTGGAGATGGCGTGCTTGTAGACCATTTGACTCACGCTGTTCTTGAGCAGTACGACGAATTGATCGAACGAGTCGATCTGACCCTGCAGCTTGATGCCGTTCACCAAGTAGATGGATACGGGCACGCGCTCCTTACGCAAGGCGTTCAAAAAGGGGTCCTGCAGCGACTGGCCTTTGGCCATCGGGTTCTCCTTGTTTTAACGAGTTCTAGTTGTTCGGTAAAGAATCGCAAACGCCCTTCCGATGGACTGCGACCCAGCAAGCTCCGTGCCTCGGTTCGCAAGCGGCACGGTGCTGAATTCTACCATGAGCGCTAATGCCGCGCCCAAGCGCCGACAAGCTCGCGACGCAGTTCGCATTTCCAATCCTCATAAGCGCCGGGGGCGTCGGGGTCGATCCACCGCATGGCGCGATCGGACCGCAGCCAGGTGAGTTGTCGCTTGGCGAGCTGGCGCGTCGCGGCGAGCGCCCGCTCGCAGGCCTCCTCGAGCCCATACCGGCCCTCGAGATGAGCCCAGAGCTGCCGGTATCCGACGGCGCGGAGCGCCGGATGCCGAGCCGTGAGATCCCCCCGCTCGCGCAGCCGCCGCACCTCGGCCAGGAAGCCTTGCTCCATCATGCGGGAGAGCCGGCGCGCGATCCTCCGATGCAGCGCGGCGCGATCCGCCGGGGCGAGCGCGAATCGCGCGAGCCGGGCCGGCAGCGGGCTGCGCGCCCGCTGCAGCTGCGAGAGCGGTCGGCCGCTGAGGTAGCACACCTCGAGCGCGCGCTGGATGCGCTGCGGATCGTTCGGATGAATGCGCGCGGCGGCCTCGGGATCGAGGCTCGCGAGCTCGGCATGCAGCCGCGGCCACCCCTCCCTCGCCGCGCGCTCGTCGATCGAGCGGCGCAGCTCGTCCGAGCCGCGGGGAAGGTCGGCGATGCCCTCGAGCAGCGCGCGCAGGTAAAGCATGGTGCCGCCGACGAGAAGCGGAGCGCGCCCGCGGCCACGAATCTCGCCGATGAGCCGCGTGCAATCGGCGACGAACCGGCCCGCCGAGTAGGACTCCGCCGGATCGAGAATGTCGATGAGGTGGTGGGGCACGCGCGCGCGCAGCGCAGCGTCCGGCTTCGCCGTCCCGATATCCATGCCTCGGTACACGAGCGCGGAGTCGACGCTGACGATCTCGACGGGCAGCCCCTCGGCGAGCAGCTCCTCGGCGAGCCGCGCCGCCCACTCGCTCTTGCCCGCCCCGGTCGGGCCGGTGAGCGCGACGGCTTCAGCGGCCACGCAGGAAGAGCTGGTCGAGCTCCGGCAAGGTGAGGCGTGTCCAGGTCGGACGGCCATGATTGCACTGGTTCGCCCGGTCGGTGGCTTCCATCTGGCGCAGCAGGGCGTCCATCTCGGGCACCGTCAGGCGGCGGTGGGCGTGGATGGCCATGCGGCACGCGAGCGTCCCGAGGAAGCGGTCGGCCGCGTCCTCGAGATGGTGCGCAGCGACGCCGTGCTCCACGTCCTCGAGCACGGAGCGCAGGACTTCGGCGACATCGCAGCCCTGCAGCAGCGCCGGAACCCGGCGCACCGCAAGGCGGGCCGGTCCGAGCGCGTCGATCTCGAAGCCCGCCCTCTCCCAATCGGAGCGGCTCTCGAGCAGGGCATCGAGGTCGTGCGGCCTCATATCGAGGACCAGCGGCTCGAGGAGCTGTTGGGAGGGAGCGTCCGCCTTGCCGTACTGTGC
>JASHSR010000302.1 GCA_030038645.1 Gammaproteobacteria bacterium | reverse complement strand
TCAAGGGTGCGCGAGAACATCACCACCGAATTTACGGTAAATATGGTGTCGGTGTCTACAGTCTCGCACTGGGGCATCGATCCGGAGCCGCCTCGCCGGCGCTCCGTAAGCCTCGCGGCGTTCCATCCTCTGCCGGCGTCAACGCCGGACGTCAATCGCTCAAGAGCGGGAAATTTCGTAGTGGCCGATGGTGTCCCGCCATCATCCACCGCAACTCATTGGGCAACGAGATACCGCGGGATACGCGACACCTACGCCGCTGTGCCAAACTGTGCCAGCGGCGTGCCAAGGCCTATTGGCCATCAGGGCGATCTAAGCATAACTATATAATTTATAAAGTTATTGATGATGCCGGCTGAGAGATTTGAACTCCCGACCAACGGTTTACAAAACCGCTGCTCTACCACTGAGCTAAGCCGGCATGACGGCGCGGGAGCCGATCTTACCGCAGCCGGTCACCGCGATCCGCTCGCGCTTCCAGACCGGCGCTCCTCGCCCTGCTTCACCCCGGCTGCGGCGATCCTTGCGCTGTCAGCGGCTTGGATAACACCGGCCTGGATGTGGGTGCCGCACGCGGCGCTGCCAACGTACCGGCCTTCTCGGCAGTCGAGCCCGCTTCCGTCGGTTGCTCCTCCACCGCGCTCGGCTGAGCGTCCGAGGGACATTCCGCGATCTCCAGCCTCGATCCGCCCTCTTCCAGCGACAGCAGGCTCTCCGTCGGGAGCGCCTGAGCGCTGGAAGCGAGGTTCACGTCGATCCAGCGAGCTGTCCCGGCTGGGGGCTGCTCCTCGATCTGAACATTGAAGCCGAGGCTGCGAACGGCGCGCCCGCGGCGCTCGGCATCGTCGCGGCGGGTGAATAAGCCGACGGATACGCGCCGTCCCTCGTCGCCGGAGGCGGGCATGATCTTGGCATCGGTGACGCCGTTTCGCTCGAGTCGCCGGACGGCGCTCGTCTCAGCGGCCTGCGATTTGAAACCTCCGACATAGACCCAGTAGCCCTGCTGTTGAGTCGCCTCGACGCGCGGACGCGGCCTGAAGCCTCGCTGCCGCAGCAGCGCGGTCGCCTCGCTCGCGCGCTGTACATCACTGAACGGCCCGACGGTCACGCAACGATCGGCGCTCACGGCCCCTGCAGGGATCGCCGCAGGATCGCCGCTCGCGGCCGGATCGTGCACAGCGCTCGCTGCGGCGGCGCCATTCGTCGCTGCGGGGGCATCACTCGCGCCACCCTTCACTGAAGCGCTGCCCGTTACCGTTGAGGCGCCGGCGGTCCGAGCGGAAGCGGGCGGCGTCGCCGGCTGCCGCGCGCGTACCTCGCTCAACAATTGCAGGCGCGGAAGGCCGCTGATGCTGTCGCTCTGTGGCGGCTCGGGTGCGACATCGATGAGAGCGGCCCAGGCGAAGAAGACCAGATTCGCCAAGAGCAGCAGAAGAAATGTAGCGCGCAAGCTCAAGTTCGTTTCGCGACCCGCGCCCAATGGCTCGGCTCAGCCGCTCGAGACCCCCGCCTCCACCAGCCTGGCCGGATTCTACCAAGTCCACGGGTAGGCCATTCAGCCAAGGAGGCGGCTGCAGCCTGGGCGGCGCCGTGCGCCGCAGCACGTCCTCTATCGGGTGGCAAGCCCGGCATCCGATGCAACCCGGGCCAGGGCGCCGGCACGCAAGGCGAGCCCCGCATGCGCCGCGACCCCTCTCAGCACGAGATCCGCGACCCCGACATGGCGAGATCGGATGAGCGGCTCGAGCGGCGCCGCTCCGCCGCCGGTCAACAGAACGATCGGCACGACGCCCAGGACCTTACGCGCCTCGGCGACGGCGCGATCGACCGCAGCAGCCACCGCATGGAGCGCGCCCTGCCTGATGGCGGTCTTCGTGCTTCGGGCGAAGAGGTCCGACGCGCGTCCGCTCTGGCCTGCGCGGCTCTGACCGGCGCGTCTCAGCCGACCGTGTTCCGGCGTGGGCTCGCGTGCCCTCCGCTCGATGCCTGCGGTGCTTTCCAGCAAGCTCTGCACCATGAGCGGCGGGCCGGGCAGAATGGCACCACCGCGGTGCACGCCCTTCGCGTCGATGAGGTCGATGGTCACGGTCGTGCCGGCATTGACCACGCACGCCGCACGCGCTCCGACCAGATGGTGCGCGGCAATCGCACCGACGAAGCGGTCCACGCCCAAGCGCCACGGATCGACATAGCGTGTCGTGACGCTCGCGGCTCGCCGAGAAGTCGCGATGAATTTCGGCTGAGTCCCGGCCGCTTTCCGCGCCGCCGCCGCAAACAGCCGATCGACGCGTGCCCCGGCGACGCTTGCGACGATGATCCGCGAGAGCTTCCCTGGCCCGCCGCCGAAGATCCGCCTCTCGTAGTCCCTCCGCGACCAACCGGCATGAGCAGCCGCCCGCACTGGGCCGATGCGGCCATTACGCCAGAGCGCCCATTTGATTCTGGTGTTGCCGATGTCGACGAGCAGCACGCTCGCGCCTGCGGCCGCGTGCCGGGCCGGGGCCACCGCCGCACTCGCCGCCGCCGTAGCCACTCGCGCGCCAGCGCTCGGCGCCCTCGCTCCTCGCTCCCGCACGCTCATTCCTCGGGCCTCACGCTCACCTCCCCGGATATGAACTTCCGCAGGCCCTGAGGCGTCTCGACAAGCAGGGCTCCGCCGATATCGATGCCGCGCGCGACGCCGCGCGCGCTCGTCTCGCCTGTCTGCACACGCACTGCGCGCCCGCGCAGCGCGTCGGCGGCCTTCCACTCTTCGACGAACGGACGCAGCCCCTCGCGCTCGAACACCGCGAGCCCGGGCACCATCTCCCCGATGAGCTCCGCGACGATGGCGTTGCGCGGCGCGGGGTCGGCCCCCGCCGATTTGAGGTCGGTGGCGCGAGTACCCGCCGCCGCGATCCGCTCGAGCACTGCCGCCCCGAGCGCCACATTGATCCCGATGCCGATGACGACGTACGTCGGGCCGCCGGACTCCGCCCGCATCTCGATGAGAATCCCCGCGAGCTTGCGATCCCCGAGCATCAGATCGTTGGGCCACTTGAGCGCGATGGGCTCCTCAACGCGCCGGCGCAGCGCCCGCAGGACGCAGACTCCGACGGCGAGCGCGAGAGCCCCCAGGTCGCGCGGCACCTCGCGAAAGCTCCAGGCGAGCGTCAGGCAGATGGCTCCGCCGGGCGGGGCGAGCCACGCGCGCCCGCGCCGCCCCCGGCCGGCTGTTTGATACTCCGCGAGGAGCACATCGGCTTGGCCCGGCGCCAAGTCGGTCCGCGCGAGGAGTGCTGCATTCGTGGACTCGAGCGACCAGGCCGTCTCGATGTCTCGGATGCGCTCTCGCACGCCGCTGCGCAGGGCCGCGCGTATCTTCGCCGCATCGAGCGGCTCGCAGGGGGCCGCCAGCCGGTACCCGCGGTTGCGCACGGCATGCACGACGAGACCTCCTTCGCGCAGCGACACCACCGCCTTCCAGACTGCGCTGCGGCTGACGCCGAGGCGGCGCGCCAGCTCGGCTCCCGACTGGAACCCGCCTTGCGCGAGGTGCGCATGGACCCGGGCCTCGAGCGGTCGCCTCATGCTCAGGATGCCGCGCGCCGGCCGAACAGCCACAGGCGCCGTGCACGCGGCTCACGGCCCGCGTACATGCGGGCGATGTTCGCGCGGTGGGTGAACACGATCAGCGCCGCCGCGAATACCCCGAACGCGAGGAACGGGCGGTACCAGGCGAGGCCCATCCAGGCGATGCAGATCGGGAGCGCGGCGGCGGCGCACATCGAGGCGAGGCCCACGAATCCCGTGAGCAGGACGACGCCGATCCAGGTCAGCAGCACCGGGATCACGAGCCGCGGCACGAGCCCCAGCACTGCGCCGACGAAGGTCGCGACCGCCTTGCCGCCCCGGAACCCGTACCAGAGCGGATAGATATGGCCCAGCATCACCGCCGCGCCGCAGGCGGCAGGCAGCCAGTTGTGAATTGCGCTCGGCGGAGGACGAAGAGGCAGCCAGAGCCCCGGCACGATGCGCGTCGCGAGCCATCCCTTGCCGAGGTCGATGACGAGCACGCCGAGCGCGAACAGCTTGCCTTGCGTCCGCAGGGCGTTCGTGCTCCCGGGATTGCCGCTGCCGACCGAGCGAATATCGCCCCGGCCCGTCATGCGCGCGATGAGCAGACTGCCGAGGACCGAGCCGAGCAGATAGCTCGCCGCCACTTTGAGGATCAGCTCGGTCACGGGGACGAGAATACCTCGGCGAGCATGCAACGCACGCTGCCTCCGCCCAGCCGCTCGATGGTCGGCACCGGCACGGTGAGAACGGTGTCCGCGCAGGCGGCGAGGCGCGCGAGCTCGCTCGCCCCGAGGGCCTGCCGCGCCGTCGTGGACATCACGAGGACGCCGCAGTCTCCGAGCGCCTCGCTGCTCGCGTCCATCCGTGGATGCGCTCCCGGCACGCTCTCCTTGACTAGGCGCTCCCCGGTCGATCGGCGCTCGCCGCTCGATCGCGGCTTGCCGCCGCTCGCGAGCTCGAGCACGTTGCCGGCAAAGCCTTCGACGGCGGCGCGCCCGATCTCGATGATCTCGCGGCCCGAGGCCGCGAGGCGGCTGAGCACGCGCTGCCGGTCGCCCGGCACGATCGATTCGGTGGCGACCAGGACGAAGCGGGCGCCGATGCTCATCATGACGTTCGTGTGATAGAGCGGCGCGCCCTGGCGGTCCACGGCCGCGAACAGGACCGGCTCGTATCCCATCGCCCGGCACCATTCGTCGAGCACCGCCTCATGAGTCCGCGGAGACCTGCACGCGTACGCGACGCCATGGGCACGGTCCAGCACCAGACTGCCCGTGCCTTCGAGGAAGCGCCCTTCGGACTCGTGAGGCGTGAGATCGAGCGTGCGGCGCGCGTGAAATCCGAGCTCCTCCGCCGCCCGCTCGATCAGCTCGCGCCGGCGCTCTCGCCGCCGGCTCTGCGCCTGGAGGGGATACAGCACCACCGTGCCGTCCGCATGGAAGCTCACCCAGTTGTTCGGGAAAACCGCATCCGGCTTCGGCGGCTCGGGTGTATCCTCGGCGACGCACACGCGCACGCCCTCACTCCGCAGCGCCGCGACGACATGGTCGAATTCGGAGCGCGCGAGCTCGCCCGCCGCGGAAGGTGGGATGTCCGCCGCCTGCTGCATACGGTTGCTCGCCGCCGTCTCCGGGTTGTAATCGAACGCGGCCGGCCTCACCATCAGCACGGCGTCGGCGCACTGCGGCTGCTGCACTCCTCCTCCCTCGCACTATGGACTCGGAACCGCTCGTCGTCGCAACGCCCAAGGGGCTCTACTGTCCGCCCGGCGATTTCTACATCGATCCCGAGCGGCCGGTGCAGACCGCCGTGATCACGCACGGGCACGGCGATCATCTGCGCCCCGGCCACGCCCGCTATATTCTCGCACGTCCCGGCCTCGACATTGCCCGCGCGCGCCTGCCGGGCCATCCCGACATCCTGCCGCTCGATCACGGCGCCGCCGTCGCCCTGGGCGCCACGACCGTGTCCCTGCATCCCGCCGGCCACATCCTCGGCTCCGCACAGGTGCGCATCGAGCATCAAGGGCGCGTGTGGGTGGTCTCCGGAGACTACAAGCGCCAGTCCGACCCCACCTGCGCGGCCTTCGATCCACTGAGCTGCGATGTCTTCATCAGCGAGGCCACCTTCGCTCTCCCCGTCTACCGCTGGCCGCCGGCCGCCGCCGTGATCGAGGAGATCGTCGGCTGGTGGCGAGCGAATCGCGACCGCGGCCTCTGCTCGCTGCTGTACTGCTATGCGCTCGGCAAGGCGCAGCGCGTCCTCGCGGAGCTTGCAGGTCGGACGACGGAGCCGGTTCACGTGCACGGGGCGATCGGGGAGCTCGTCGAGATCTACCGCAGCGCCGGCGTCTCGATGGCACCCACGTTGCCCGCGGCGGCGCAACGCAAGGAGGATTATCGAGGCGCGCTCGTCCTCGCGCCGCCGAGCGCATCCGGCAGCTCCTGGATCCGGCGCGTGGGGGAGCACTCGAGCGGCTTCTGCTCGGGCTGGATGCGCGTGCGCGGAGAGCGCCGCCGCCGAGGCTGCGACCGCGGCTTCGTCCTCTCAGATCATGCGGACTGGCCCGCGCTCATCGACAGCTGCCTGCAAACGGGCGCGCGCCGGGTGCTCCTGACACACGGGCACTCCGCCGCTCTCGCGCGCTACCTCACCGAGCAAGGCCTCGAGGCGAGCGCTCTCGAGCGCTCGGCCCCCCACCCCGGCGATGCGCGCGTTCAGTGAGCTGTACGACGAGCTCGACACCACCACCTCGACGCGCGAGAAGGTCGACGCGATGGCGCGCTACTTCCGCACGGCCTCCGCGGCGGACGCCGCCTGGGCCGCGTACATCCTCTCGGGACACCGTCTCAAGCGCTTCATCGGGCCGGCGTTGCTGCGCCGCTGGCTCATCGAGGCCTCGGGGTTGCCGGAGTGGCTGATCGATGAGGCCTATGCGAGCGTGGGGGATCTCGCGGAGAGCATCGCGCTCCTCACGGAGCCTGATGCGGCGCGAGCCGCCCCCGTCTCGGACATCCCGCTTTCCGCGTGGATCGAGGAGCGCCTGCTGCCGCTGCGGGAGGAGTCGGTCGAGCGCCAGCGCGAGAGCATCCTCGCCTGGTGGCGCGCTCTTCCGTATCGCGAATGCTTCCTGCTCAACAAGCTGCTCACCGGCGAGCTGCGCGTCGGCGTCTCGGAGCTACTCGTCACCCGCGCGCTCGCGGAGGCCTTGCCGATTCCACGAGCGGACATTGCTCGACGGCTGATGGGGGAGTGGCGTCCCAGCGCCGAGTTCTGGGAGGCCCTGCGCTCGCGGACGGACGGCGATGCGGCCCCCTCGGCCCCGTATCCGTTCTTCCTCGCCTCACCCCTCGAGATGGAGCCGCAAGCTCTGGGAGCCGTCGCCGACTGGCTCGCCGAGTGGAAGTGGGACGGCATCCGCGGCCAGCTCGTCCGGCGCGGCGGAGGGTGCTTTCTCTGGTCGCGGGGAGAGGATCTCGTCACGGCGCGATTTCCGGAGATCGCGGCCGCGGCCGCGGCGCTGCCGGACGGAGTCGTGCTCGACGGCGAGATCGTCGCGTGGCGCGATGGCGCCGTACGGCCCTTCGCCGATCTGCAGCAGCGCATCGGCCGCAAGCAGCTCACGGAGCGCATTCTCGAGCGCGTGCCGGCGCGCTTCCTCGCCTACGACTTGCTCGAGCAGCAGGCGTGTGATGTGCGCGGACTGCCGTTGAGCGAGCGCCGCGAGCGGCTCGAGCGGCTGCTCCGCGGGGCGCCGGAGATCATCGCGCTCTCGCCTGAATTGAGCGCCGGCAGCTGGGAGGAGCTCGCGCGCATCCGCGAGCAATCTCGCTCCCGAGGGGTCGAGGGCCTGATGTTGAAGGCTCGCGCCTCGCCGTACGGCACGGGCAGGCAGCGCGGGTCGTGGTGGAAATGGAAGGTCGACCCGTACTCGTTCGACGGCGTGATGCTCTACGCGCAGCCGGGCCACGGCAAGCGCTCCAATCTCTACACCGACTATACCTTCGGCGTGTGGCGCGACGCAGAGCTCGTCCCCGTCGCCAAGGCGTACTCGGGCTTGAGCGATCGGGAGATCCGCGAGCTCGACGAGTGGATCCGCGCACACACGCTCGAGAAATTCGGGCCGGTCCGCCGGGTGGAGCCCGAGCAGGTCTTCGAGCTCGCCTTCGAGGGCATCGCGGCCTCGAGCCGCCACAAGTCGGGGATCGCGCTCCGCTTTCCGCGCATCGCGCGGCGGCGCCCGGACAAGCGCGCGGCCGAGGCCGATTCGATCGAGCGGCTCCGCGAGATCCTGCAAGCGCACCACGTGAGGCCGGAGCCGCAATAGCGAGGAGAGCACGCGCCCCGGCGTGCATGAGGCGCAGCGTGCATGAGGCGGCGCCCGCCTCAGGTACCCGTCGCCGTGAGGGTCCCCATGTCGAACTCGCCCGTCTGTGCATTGGCGTCCGTGAGGCTCAGCGGGACGCCCGAGAGAAGCTTCAGGCACTGCGACGCCGACGCGGGCCTCGCGAACAAATATCCCTGGGCGAGACCGCAGCCGAGCTGCCGCAGCTTCTCGAGCTGCTGCCAGCCCTCGATGCCTTCCGCGACGACCTGGATGTTCAGGTGGCGCGCGATGGCGATGATCGCTCCGACGATCGCGAGATCGCTCATGTCCGTCACCAGGTCGCGCACGAAGCTGCGGTCGATCTTCAGGTAGTCGACGCGCCACTGCTTCAGATAGCCGAGGCTCGAGTAGCCGGTCCCGAAGTCGTCTATCGCGATGCTCACGCCGAGATCGCGTAGCTGCGAGATCGCATCGCGGCGCGAGTCCCCGCCGCGCAGCTCGCGGCGGTCGAACATGGTGCTCTCGGTGAGCTCGAGCTGCAGCAGCTCCGGGCTCACCGCGTGCTCCCGCGTGAGCGAGAGGATCTTCTCGCGCAGGTTGGAGCGCTGCAGCTGCACGGCGGAGATGTTCACGGCGACCGGCACGGGCGACGCCCCGGCCCGCTGCCAGAAGCTCACGTCCCGCAGCACGCGCTGCAGGACGAACTCGCCGACCGGGACGATGAGGCCGGTCTCCTCGGCGATGTCGATGAACCGGCCCGGCAGGATGTAGCCCTGCGTCGGATGCTTCCAGCGCAGCAGCGCCTCGAGCCCCATCACTCGATTCGATGCGATGTCGATGATCGGCTGGTAATGCACGTCGAGCTGGCCGCGCTCGAGCGCCCCGCGCAGGCTCGCCTCGATCGCCACGCGCTCCCGGAGCTTGCGCGCCATGATGGGACTGAAGAGCTGGAAGTTGTTGCGCCCGCGGTCCTTCGCCTGGTACATCGCCGTGTCGGAGTGCCGCAGCAGCTCGCCCATGTCCGAGCCGTCGCGCGGGTAGAGGCTCACGCCGATGCTCACGGTCGCGACGAGCGGCCGGCCGTCCACGATGACCGGAGCGCTCATCGCCTCGTTGATCCGCGCGGCCATCTCCGTGATGAGCTCGGTGCGCTCGACGGACTGCAGGATCACGACGAACTCGTCACCGCCCATGCGGACCACGACGTCTTCCTCGCGAACCGCCGCGCGCACGCGCTCCGCGACCGCCTTCAGCAGCTTGTCGCCCGTCTCATGGCCTCGCGAGTCGTTGATGTCCTTGAACCGGTCGAGGTCGAGGAACAGAACGGCGAGCATCGTGCCCGCGCGCTTCGCCTCCTCGATGGCGGGCGGCAGGCGGTGCGCGAGGAACAGCCGATTCGGCAGTCCCGTCAGCTGGTCGTGATGGGCGAGATGGTCGAGACGCTGCTGCTTCTCGAGCAGCTGCGACTCGATCTTGCGCTTCAGCGTCACGTCGCTCGCGCTGAATGCGAGCACGGCGCGGCGGGCGAGCGTCAGGCGATAGCCGGTCGCCTCGATCTCGAGCAGCGAGCCGTCCTTGCGCCGCTGCCACAGCTGCATCGGCACCC
The DNA here is from genome assembly GCA_030038645.1 of Gammaproteobacteria bacterium. GTDB lineage: Bacteria > Pseudomonadota > Gammaproteobacteria > Steroidobacterales > Steroidobacteraceae > JASHUC01. The sequence goes on along the minus strand of JASHSR010000302.1, from coordinate 1,351 downwards.
GTGGATCGGGATTTTTCAGCTTGACGGCGAGGGCCTCGTCGTCGGCGTCTTCGTCCACGAAGATCTGCGTCAACGTGAGCGCGCGCAGCTCGGCCGCGGAATAGTCCAGCGCCTTCACGAAGGCCGGGTTCGCATCGAGGATGCGGAAGGTTGCGGCATCCACGATGACCATGCCGTTCGGCGATTGCTCGAGCACCGCGCGGTAGCGCGCGCTGCGGGAGCGGCCGTTGCGGAGGGCGGACCAGAGCGCGGGCGACAGGGCCACCGCTGCCGCGAGCAGCGCCCAGATCGCGCCACCCAGCCACCGCGCGTGTGCCTCATGATACAGCCCGAGCGCGCTCGAGCCTGAAAGCACCGCTCGGCTGGGGGTTATTTGATGGATGCCGATCGCCACGCCGAGAATCAGGATGGCGGCAGAGAGGATGATCGGCCCCCGGGCGATGAGCAGTCGATTGACGTTGTTTTCGTGCGACTCGCGCATGTTCAAGCCGCGACTGTGACCCCGTACCTGCCGCTGCGATACCTCGGAAATTGACGGCAGTTTCCCCTGCCCCGCGCGATAGCCGCTTGGCGACGGCGCACAATTTGGAGGCAAGCGGCACCTTGAGCGCGAGGCGTGCGCGCCTGGCGGACGCTCCAAAGGAGAGGAGGGGCACGACTTGCCTTAATGATGCGGCACGGCCCGATCGCCCCTGCGAGAATTGACTTAATGCGGCCTGCGGTGCCGGACGCTCGGGATTGCCCGCAGACCCGCGGCATAGAGCCGAGCGCGTTCGGTCGGCCGTGTCGATCTCGCGGGTCGAGCGATCGGGGCCGCTCACAACGAAACGCCCCCGAGACCGCTCGGCCTCGGGGGCGCTCGATTTGGAGCCTGGCAGTGACCTACTCTGGCATGGCTTGCGGCCACACTACCATCGGCGCAGGGCGTTTTCACTTCCGAGTTCGGAATGGGATCGGGTGGTTCCCGCTCGCTATGGCCGCCAGGCAAACTGTTCGAGGCCGATGCGCCGGCCCTCACCGGGCCGGCGCGACTGCCTCCAATCCGGATCTTCCATCGCGGCGGCTTGCGGCCGTCTCGATGGAAGCGTTCTTTGTTCCGACGCTGTCGCGTTCGCGATGGATCGCTCCATCTCGGCATCATCCTCTCGCGCGTCTACTTCGCAGCAAACACCTTGAGGTTATATGGTCAAGCCTCACGGGCAATTAGTACTGGTTAGCTGAAGCCATTACTGGCCGTACACACCCAGCCTATCAACCACGTAGTCTTCGTGGGCCCTTCAGGGGAGTCGAGCTCCCAGGGAGATCTAATCTTGGGGGGGGCTTCCCGCTTAGATGCTTTCAGCGGTTATCC
>JASHSR010000301.1 GCA_030038645.1 Gammaproteobacteria bacterium | reverse complement strand
GTGCATTCAGGCGCTGAACGCGAAGGCCGTGCGCCGGGCGCCGGTGCTCGACCGCGACGGCGCGCTCGTCGGCATCGTCACGCTCGATGACCTGCTGCTGCCGGTCGCCGAGGAAATGGCGGCGCTTGCGCGACTGATCGGCCTGCAGGCGCTGCGCGAGGACCACGACCGCCGCTGACCGCGGCCGCCATCGACCGACAGCTGACCGCGATTGCCGCAACTGCCGCGCCCTGAGGGCTTGAAACGCCCTCAGGGCTCCCAGCGCCAGTCGCGAATCTCGGGCAGGTCCTCGCCGAACTCGCGGATGTACTCGCGGTGCTCGATCAGCTTGTCGCGCAGCGCCTGCTTCGCGTAGCCGGCGTTGGCTTGCAGCTGCGGCAGCCGGTCGATCACGTCGCCCGCCAGGTGAAAGCGATCGAGGTCGTTGAGCACCGCCATGTCGAACGGCGTGGTGATCGTTCCCTCTTCCTTGTAGCCGCGCACGTGCAGGTTGGGGTGGTTCGCCCGCCTGTAGGCGAGCCGATGGATGAGCCAGGGATAGCCGTGGAAGGCGAAAATGATCGGGGTGGCGCGGGTGAACAGCGCATCGAACTCCGGGTCGGTCAAGCCATGCGGGTGCTCGCTCGCGGGCTGGAGCTTCATCAAGTCGACCACGTTGACGACCCGGATCTTCAGCTGCGGGAAATGCCCGAGGAGCAGCTTCACGGCCGCGAGAGTCTCGAGCGTCGGCACGTCGCCCGCGCACGCCATCACCACGTCGGGCTCCGCGCCCCGATCCGTGCTCGCCCACTCCCAGATGCCGACGCCCGCGGTGCAGTGCTTGATGGCCTCCGGCATCGTGAGCCATTGCGGCGCGGGATGCTTCCCCGCGACGATGACGTTGACATAGTGACGGCTGCGCAGGCAGTGGTCCGCCACGGAAAGCAGGCAGTTCGAGTCCGGCGGCAGGTAGATGCGGATGATGTCCGCCTTCTTGTTGGCGACGTGATCGATGAAGCCGGGGTCCTGGTGCGTGAACCCGTTGTGATCCTGCCGCCAGACGTGCGAGCTCAGCAGGTAGTTGAGCGAGGCGATCGGGCGCCGCCAGGGAATCTGCCGGGTCACCTTCAGCCACTTGGCGTGTTGATTGAACATCGAGTCCACGATGTGGATGAACGCCTCGTGGGAGTTGAACAGGCCGTGGCGCCCGGTGAGCAGGTAGCCCTCGAGCCATCCCTGACACTGATGCTCGCTCAAGACCTCCATCACGCTGCCCTCGGCGGCGAGATGCTCATCGCCCGGCACGATCTCCGCGGTCCATTGCCGCTCGGTTGCCTCGAACACCGCGCTCAGGCGGTTCGAGTCGGTCTCATCCGGCCCGAAGAGCCGGAACGTCCGCGGCCGCTGATTGAGCTTCACCACATCGCGAAGAAAGCGCCCGAGCACGCGCGTGTCCTCCGCGTCTCCCGCGCCGGGCCGGATCACCTGCACCGCGTACTCGCGAAAGTCCGGCATCCTCAGGTCGCGGAGCAGCGTCCCGCCGTTCGCGTGGGGATTGGCGCCCATGCGCCGCTCGCCCTCGGGGGCGAGCTCCGCGAGCTCGCGGGCGAGCCGGCCGCTGCGATCGAACAGCGCCTCGGGCCGATAGCTGCGCATCCACTGCTCGAGGAGCGCGAGGTGCGCCGGATTCGTGCGCACCTCCGCGAGCGGGACTTGGTGCGCGCGGAAGGTCCCCTCGACGGGCTTACCGTCGACGATCTTCGGTCCCGTCCATCCCTTCGGCGTCTGCAGCACGACGAGCGGCCAGCGAGGGCGGCGCCCGAATCCCTTGGACCGTGCATCCGCCTGGATTTGCCGGATCTCGCCGATGACGCGGTCGAGGGTGTCCGCCATGAGCTGATGCATGGCGGTCGGCTCCTCTCCCGCGACGAAATACGGGCTGTATCCGCAGCCGCGCAGATACTCCTCGAGCTCCTGCCGCTCGATCCGCGCGGGCACGGTGGGGTTGGCGATCTTGTAACCGTTCAAGTGCAGGATCGGCAGCACCGCCCCATCGCTCGCGGGGTTCAGGAATTTGTTTCCGTGCCATCCCGCCGCCAACGGTCCCGTCTCCGCCTCGCCGTCGCCCACGACGCAGGCGACGATCAGATCCGGGTTGTCGAAAGCGGCGCCGTAGGCGTGACTCAACGAGTAGCCGAGCTCTCCGCCCTCGTGGATCGAGCCGGGCGTCTCCGGCGCGACGTGGCTCGGAATGCCGCCGGGGAAGGAGAACTGCTTGAACAGCCGCTTCATTCCCGCCTCATCCTGGGTCACGTCCGGGTACAGCTCGCTGTAAGTGCCCTCGAGGTAGGTATTGGCGACGAGCGCCGGTCCGCCGTGTCCGGGACCGGCAATGTAGATCATGTTCAAGTCGCGCTGCTTGATGATCCGATTGAGGTGCACGTAGATGAAGTTCTGCCCCGGCGTCGTGCCCCAGTGCCCGAGCAGGCGGGGCTTGATGTGCCGGGGCGTGAGCGGCTCGCGCAGCAGCGGATTGTCGTAGAGGTAGATCTGCCCCACGGACAGATAATTGGCGGCCCGCCAGTACCCATCCATGCGGCGCAGAAGATCTTCGGAGAGGGGCAGGGTCATGGGACGCTCCGCGCGCCAGCGTGCCCCGGCCGGTGCACCGCGCGCGCCCGATGGGCGACGGTCACGCGCACCTCGCCTGCGCCTCGCCAGGCTTCAGATCGAGCCTCAGCTGCAGCAGACCTTGACCGATCGCCTCGATGTGAAAGCCCGTGGCGGCGGCGAGCCGCAGCATACGCGCGTTGTCGCTCTGCGCCTCGCCTATCAGGCGCTCCGTGCCCCGGTCACGGCAATGACGGATGAGCTTTTGCAGAAGCACGCCTCCGAGTCCTTGTCCTTTGAGGTCCGAGCGGACGAGCACCGCGAACTCCGCCTCGATATTATCCGGATCGGTCGAGGCCCGCGCCACCCCCAGCGTCTCCTCGCCCCCGCCCGCGCCTGGGTCCACGGCGATGAAAGCCATCTCCCGCTCGTAGTCGATCTGCGTGAGATGCGCGAGATCGCGCTCCGGCACCTCGCGCATCGCCGCGAAGAACCGCGCGCGCATGTCCTCCGGCGCAATCCGCGCGAGGAACCTGCGGTGCTGGACGAAGTCCTCCGGTCGGATCGGCCGCAGCAGGATTTGTCGGCCCAAGAGCTCGATGCGCTCCTCGAGCTCCGCCGGATAGGGCCGGATCGCGAAGCGCTCGGTCCCGCGGGCCGCCGTCGCCTCGACGCGGATGCGCGCATCGAGCGCGAGCACTCCCCGCTCGTCGGCGAGGAGCGGGTTGATGTCGAGCTCCACGAGCTCCGGCACATCCGCCGCGAGCTGCGAGAGCTTGACGAGCGTCTGCTCGAGCGCGGGCATGTCGATGGGAAGCCGATCGCGATAGCCGAGCAGCACGCGCTGCACGCGAGTCTGGGAGATCAGATCGCGCGCGAGGACGGCGTTGAGCGGCGGCAAGGCGACGGCCCGGTCGCCGATTACCTCGACGGCCGTGCCGCCTTGGCCGAACACGATCGTCGGGCCGAACGTCGCATCGGTGGCGATGCCCGCGAGCAGCTCGTGCGAGCCGCCGCGGCGAATCATCTTCTGGACGGTAAAGCCCTCGATCCGGGCCTTCGGCACGAGCTCGAGACAGCGCTCGAGCATCGCCGAGGCCGCCCGCTGCAGCTCCTCGGTGGTGTCGAGATTGAGAGCCACTCCGCCCACGTCGGATTTGTGAGAGATGTCGGGCGAGAGGATCTTGAGCGCCACCGGGTAACCCATGCCCGCCGCAGCCTCGGTGAGCTCCGCCGTGTTGCGGGCGATCCGCGTCTCGACGACCGCAATGCCGTAGGCGGCCAGCACGTCCTTCGCCTCGGGCTCCGTGAGGACGGCGCGATTCTGCGCGAGCGCCCCGGCCACGATGGCGCGCGCCCTGCCCACGTCGGGCTTCGGCGCCTCGGCGATGGCGGCGGGCGCTTCGAGCAGAAGGGCTTGGCTTCGATGGTAGCGCGCAACGTGGAGAAAGGCGCCGACCGCCTCCTCCGGCGTCGAATACATCGGCACGGCGTCGCGCGCGGGCTGCGGCTCGGAGGCGCGGGTCCGGTCCGCTTCCCCGGTTCCCGCGACTCCCGCGGCCGCTCCGGTTCCCTCGGCTCCCATCCAGCAGGCGAGCACCGGGCACCGAGCGCTCGAGAAGACGGGGGCGCACGCCGCAGCCACTTCGGCGACCGACGCGACCGCCGTCGGCGCGTGGATCGCGAGGACCGCATCGACGTTGGCGTCCTCGATCGCGGCGCGGAGCGCCGTCACGTATCGCTCCGGGCGCGCATCGCCGCCGATATCGAGCGGGTTGCCGTGCGGAGCGGACGCCGGGAGGAGCGAATCGAGCGTGCGAGCCGTCTCGGGGCTGATCGAGGCGAGCTCCCCGCCCCCCTCGATCAACGCGTCGGTCGCCATGACGCCGGGGCCGCCCCCATTGCTCACGATCGCCAGGCGTGGACCCAAGTACGGCTTGATGCGCGCGAGGATCTCCGCCGCATCGAAGAGCTCGCGCGTCGTGCCGACCCGCAGCACGCCGGCGCGGCGGAATGCCGCCTCGTACACCGCATCGGACCCCGCGAGAGCTCCGCTGTGCGAGTGGGCGGCGCGGGCAGACTCGCCCGTGCGGCCCGCTTTCACGACGATCACCGGCTTGTTGCGCGCCGCCGTCCGAGCGGCCGCCATGAACTTGCGCGCGGCGGTGACGGACTCGATGTACAGAAGGATCGCGCGCGTCTTGGGCTCCCGGCCGAGGTAGTCGAGCAAGTCGCCGAAGTCGATGTCGGCCGCGTCGCCGAGCGAGACGAAGTGCGAGAAGCCCACCTGCCTCGACTGCGCCCAGTCGAGCATGGCCGTCGTGAGCGCGCCGGATTGAGCGACGAAGGCGAGGCTTCCCGCGCGCGCGCCCACGTGCGCGAAGCTCGCGTTGAGACCGATCGCGGGAACGAGGAGCCCGATGCAGTTGGGGCCGAGGATGCGAAGCGTGTAGGGCTCCGCCGCCTTCAGCATGGCGCTGCGGAGCGGCGTCCCGCCGTCGCGAGTCTTTCCGCCAAGGCCGGCGCTGACGACGATCGCCGCGCGTGTTCCGCGCGCGCCGAGCTCTCCGATGAGCGCCGGGATCGCGGGCGCGGGAACGCAGAGCACGGCGAGATCCGGCACCGCCGGCAGCTCCGCCACGGCTCGATAAGCGCGCAGGCCCGCGACCTCGGCGCGGCGGATGTTGACCGGCCATATCGGCCCCGCAAAGCCGCCGTGCAGCAGATTCCGCATGACGGTGGCACCGACGCTGTACGGCCGGTCGGACGCGCCGATTACCGCCACCGAGCGCGGATTGAACAGCTGCTCGAGATTGCGACGGCTCATGCCGCGGCAATCTACCGCGGGCGCGCGCAGTTCTGAATGCGTAGATCTCCGTACGACACGGCGGTGACGCCGCCGCCGCGCTCGCGCGGTCGGGGGCCCGAGTGGCGCGTGGCGCCGCACTCGCGCGGGCATGGCCCTGCGGAACATACCTAGCGACGCGCGGCGGCGATCGGACGATACTTGCTACAATTTAGGCTCATGGAGCGGCAATGACATCCGTTTCCGGCCCCCCGGCGCAGCCCGCCGCGCAGCCGCAATCCGGCCGTGACACGACCGAGCCTCACGCGGCCGGCGGAGGCCTGCACGGACGCATGCTGCACGTCTCGCGACTCGCCACGATCGGAGAGATGGCGGCGGGCATCGCGCACGAGCTCAATCAGCCCCTCACCGCCATTGCCAACTACGCGCAGGCCTGCGACCGGCTGCTCGGCAAACCCGACCCCGATTTCGCCGATCTGCGCGCGGCGCTGCGCGAGATCGCCGCGCAGGCGGTGCGGGCCGGCGAGATCATCCGCCGCGTGCGCACTCTCGCGCGCAGCCAGCCCGTCGAGCGCAGCCCGGCGGACATCAACTCCGTCATCCAGGAGATTCTCGAGTTGATGCAGACCGATGCCCGCGTGCACCGCGCGCGGCTGCTGCTCGAGCTCTCCGAAAGCCTGCCGCAGGTCTCGATCGACCGCGTCCAGATCCAGCACGTCATCCTCAATCTCGTCCGCAACGGCCTCGAGGCGCTCTCCGAGAGCGGCTCCGAGACCCGCGAGGTGCGGATCCGCTCGGTGCGCGCGGAGGGCGGCGATGTGGAGATCGCCGTGTGCGACAGCGGCCCGGGCGTCGCGGCCGAGGAGCTCGAGCGGATATTCGACCCGTTCTTCTCGACCAAGCCGAGCGGGACCGGCCTCGGCCTGCCCATCAGCAACACCGTCGTGCGCGCCCACGGCGGCACGCTCGCCTATCGGCCCAATCGACCGAGCGGCGCCTGCTTCTACTTCCTTCTGCCGCCCGAGGCGGCGGAGTAGCCTCGCATGAAAGAGCTCACGCCCATCGTGTTCGTCGTCGACGACGACGAGGCCGTTCGCAACAGCTTGCGGTTTCTGCTGAAGTCGGTGGGCCTGCCGACCCAGACGCTCTCCTCCGCGACGGAGTTCCTCGCGACCTACCAGCCGGCCCAGCCGGGCTGCCTGGTGCTCGATGTGCGCATGCCGGCGATGAGCGGCCTCGAGCTGCAGCAGCAGCTGAACCTGCGGGGCGCGACCATTCCCGTCATCTTCATCACCGGTCACGGAGACATTCCCATGGCCGTGGAGGCCATGCAGCACGGGGCGTTCGACTTTCTGCAAAAGCCCTTCCGCGATCAGGATCTGATCGACCGCATCCAGAAGGCGCTCGCGAAGGACGCGAAGACCCGCGCCGCGCTCAAAGAGCACGAGCGCATCCGCCGCCGCTTCGAGTCGCTCACGCCCCGCGAGCGCGAGGTGCTCGCGCTCATGACTCAGGGCAAGCCCAACAAGGTGATGGCGGCGGATCTCGGCGTGAGCCAGCGGACGGTCGAGATCCACCGCGCTCGCGTCATGGAGAAGAGCGGCGCCGCCTCGCTCGCGCAGCTCGTGCGGATGGTCATGGATCTCGCACCCGCGGGGTCGGGCGGCTGATCGGCGGGCGCGGCGCTACGCGTCCGCGCGCCCGCGCTCGTCCGAGGCGAATCGCGCCACGAGCGACGGAAACATCGGTCCGAGCTTCACGAGGAAGTCGTAGGACATGAGCAAGGCCGCGAGGGCGAACGGCACGTCGCCGACGAATCGCAGCCACTGCCATAGCACCGTCGTATCGTAAAACGCGAGGCTGCGGGCGTAGGCGAGCCCGTGGGCGTAGACCGCATCGAGCTGCGGCCACCCGATGGGAAAGAAGTTGAGCCCGATCCACAGCACGAGTCCCGCGTTGTAGAGCCAGAACGAGAGCTTGCCGAGCCGCTCGGCGAAGGGCCGCTCGCCCGTCGCGTAGCGCAAGCAGAAGTAGATGAGCCCGATCGCGAGCAGGCCGAACGCGCCGAAGAGCGCCGTGTGCGCGTGATTCAGCGTGAGGAAGGTGCCGTGCTCGTAGTAGTTGACGAGCGGGGCATTGAGGGTGCCGCCTCCGAACACCCCCGCGCCTACGAAGTTCCAGAAGGCCGACCCGAGAACGTAGAGATAGGCGACGCCGTACTTGAACTGCTTCTGCCGCTCGATGAGGTCGTGATGGTCCATCGCATCGAGGATCAGCAGCACGAGCGGGAGCACCTCGATGAAGGAGAACATGCTGCCGAGCGGCACCCACATGCCGGGGCCTCCGGCCCAGTAGAGGTGATGGCCGGTGCCGAGCACGCCGCCGAGAAAGATGAGAATGAGCTCGAGGTACACGGATCGCTCGGCGAGCTGCCGGGAGACGAGGCCGAGCGCCATGAGCAGGTAGGCGCTCGCGGCGGCGGCGAAGAACTCGAAGGATTGCTCGACCCACAGGTGCACGACCCACCAGCGCCAGAAGTCCGTGATCGTGAACGACGGATTGACGCCGGCGAGCGGAATCATCCCGAACACGTAGAGCACGGCGATGTTGACGGTCGACGCCCACAGCAGGTGCTCGAGCCGGATGCGCCCCGTCCAGAACTGCCGGGTCGCCTGCCCGAGCACCGCCCCGGTCGGCCACAGCCCCCGCAGCATCAGCAGGCTCCAGAACAGCAGGCCGACGAAGAACCCGATCTGCCAGAACCGCCCGAGCTCGAGGTAGGAGAGCCCTTGGTTGCCGAACCAGAACCAGTCCTTGCCGATGTCCCCCATGATGCCGAGGTAGTCCCCGATCAGGGCACCCGCGACGATGATCACGGTCACCCAGAAGAGCAGATCGACGAGCGGGCCCTGAGCTCGCGCCTCGCGGCCGGCGATGGCCGGCGCGAGGAACAGCGCGGCGCCGATCCAGGAGAGCCCGATCCACACGATGGGCGCCTGAATGTGCAGGCTGCGCCAGAAATTGAACGGCAGCACATCGTCGAAGTGCAGTCCGTAGAAGCTCGTCCGGTCGGAGTAGTAGTGGCCGAGGACGGCGCCGGCGGCGATCTGCAGCAGCAGGATGAGCGCCACCACGATGAAGTATTTGCCCACCTTGCGCTGGCTCGGGGTGAGGTCCCGGAAGCGCACGAGCACGGGGTCCATCGTGCCGCTGTCGGCGTTGCGCAAGTATCGGTGGTAGGCGAAGAGCACGGCGCCGAAGCAGAAGAACGTGAAGCAGAAGCTCGCCCAGGTCCAGCCGAACGTGGCGGTCGTCGGAGCGTTGCCGACGAGGGGTTCGTAGGGCCAGTTCTGCGTCCACGAGGCATCCGTCCCGGGGCGCCGCGCGACCGTGGTCAGCGCCGAGTACAGGATGAAGTCCGCCGTCGCGGCCGCGTGCGACGCATCGAGGCTGTAGGCCTGCGTCCAGCCCTTGACGAAATCATGGTGCAGGAGCTGCCGGGCGATTTGCGGCTGCAGCCGCTCGATGGCCGCGGCGACCGCCGCCGGAAGGTGGCTCTCGCGGACGGACAGGTCGACCGCCTTGAGCTCCCGCTGCATCGAGGCCTGGATGAGCAATTGCTCCTCCGACCCCAACGTCGCGAACGCCTTCCCGAACCGGCTCTGCGCGAGGCTGTCCTCGGTCACCTGCGCGAGGCGCACGAGATACTCTGCGGTGTAGTCCTCGCCGAAGTAGGAGCCCATGCCGTAGAGGCTCCCGTAATCCATGAGATCGGCCCGCTGGAACGAGGCCTTGCCCTGCTCGATGTCCCGGGAGGTCATGAGAGAGGCGCCGTCCGGCGCGAGGAGCCGCTCCGGCTGCGGCGGCGCGGCGCGATAGGTGACATCGGTCGCCCAGCCGAGGATCGCGAAGCAGACGACCGCGACGGCGAGCAGCACCCATTTCAGCACATTGCTGACTTTGTCTTCCCGTACTGCCTCGGAGCCCACCGTGCTTGCGCTCATCGCCCCTCCCCCCTCCATCGCCTCGACTCCCGCTCGCGGGCATCCGCCGCACTAGACTGGATCGACGCTCCGGCGGACATCCGTACGGCTACGTATTGCGTGAGCGCCGGATGATGCCACTCGGCCCGCGCTGCTGCCCAGATGTTGCTGCCCAGACGATACCGCCCAGACGATACCGCCCGGATGATGCCGCCCGGATGATGCTGTCCGGCCCGCGATGCCGCCGCCCGGCCGGCACGCTTGATGCTGCCGCGGAGACTGGCGCGCGTTCGGCGCATGAGGAGCCAACGATGATTGCGCACACCACACTCGCGGTCGGCGACTATCACAGGTCGAAATCCTTCTACATCAAAGCGCTCGAGCCGCTCGGCTATCGCAACAACATGGAATACGGCGAGGCGGCGGGATTCAACGACGGCAAGAACACCGACTTCTGGATCAGCAAGGTGAGTCCGATCGTGCCCACGCACCTCGCGTTCGAGGCGAAGAGCCGGGCGCAAGTGGAGGCGTTCCACGAGGCTGCCCTCGCGGCCGGGGCAAAGGACAACGGCGGACCGGGCTACCGCAGCTACTGGCCGGGTTACTACGCCGCCTTCGTCCACGATCCCGACGGCCACAACATCGAGGCCGTCTGGTACGACTACAGCAAGGTGAAATGAAGGCTGCTCGCCGCGATCAGCGCCGGGCAGCTCGAGGGCACGCCCGGCGGCGGCCTACCACGAGTAGGCGAGCGTCAGCTCGATTGTGCGCTGGGTGGTCTGCTGCGTGATGGGACTCTCGGCCGCGCTTCCACGCAACCGGTCGATCGCCCCATCGACGTTGACCAGCCAGTTCTTCGTGATGAAGCCGGTCGCGCTGAACCCCACCCCTTCGGCGTTGGTGCCGGGATGGGGATCGAATTGCGGATAGCCGGAGGCGAGGGCCTGTGCCCGGTTGACTCCGAACTCCTTCTGCAGGTAGAGATGATCGGCGAACGTGATCGAGGGTCCGGCGAACATGACGAATCGCTTGGAGCTTCCGGGCAGAGGCAGGTAAGCCTCGAGGTCGCCGACCGCTCCATCCGCGCCGCCGACGAATTGGCGAGCGTCGGCCCGCAGCACGAGCGGAAACTTCTTCGAGACGACCCAGTCCGCGAACAGCTTGGCCACGGGCGCGGGCGAGAGGTCGCCGAGCCCGCGCAGGTGGCTCGAATAGTCCGAGACCCGGCGGCCGAGGTCGTAGCCGACCGCGACGCCGACACGATAGGTCTTGCCATGAACGAAGTTCACGCCGAGGCCCTCGCCGACGGAGGCGAAGGCGACGTTTCGATACCGGATGTCGATGACGGGGCCGCCCTCGATGCGGTAGGGCTTCGAGCCGTCGTAGAGCGGCTGCACGTCCGCCGAGACGCCGGCGACGAAGCGCCAGTCCGGCAGATTGGGCTCGAACAGCGACGCCAGGATCTCACCGCCCGAGTACTGCCATTCCTGCAGCGGAGAGGGGGTTTGGGACAGCGCCATCCTCGGAGCCGAGATGCACAGCAGCAGCGCGAGAGAGGCAACGGGACGCAAGCGGATCGGCAGAGCACACTGCCCGCGCGCTTCACTCGCTCTCATCGCTCGTCCATCGGAGCGACCGCATGCTCGTACTCCTCGTCATTGCGCTCCCTCGCAGGCTGGGCGTGACACCGGGACAATGGTGAGCAAGAACTGAGCCGGCGCCGCGCGGGCCTGCGGGGCTTTGCGGCGCATCGTGCCCCTCTCGCGCCGTGACCGGACCGCAGCGCATCGCGACGCCGCGGTCGATCGGGCACGATGCTTGCCGCGCCGCTCGTCAAATGAGCGGCCTCCCGCAACCTCGCTCGGCGCTCGCAGCCTGCGCGCTCCTCGCCTCCGCCGTTCTCACTGCGTGCGCCCAGATCCCGATCATCAACCAATCGCAGCTGCTGAGGACGAATCCCGCGTCACAGCAGATCACCGTATACGGTGCGCGCGGCCCTCTGACGGCCCGGCAGTCCCGGATGCTGCTCGCGCGCGTGAGCGCGCAGGCGCCCGACGCGAACGCCCTCGACCGGCACCTCGCCGTCGAGCAGACGATCGCCGAGAGCCCGCTCTATGCCGGCAACCGTGTACGCGTGCTGCGCGACGGCGCCGAGACCTTCTCGGCGATCTTCGATGCCATCGCCGGCGCCCGGCACTTCCTGTATCTCGAGTACTACATCTTCGAGGATGTGAGCGCGAACGGCCGCCACCTCGGAGACCTGCTCGTCGAGAAGAGCCGCGAAGGGGTGCAGGTGAGCGTGATCTACGATGCCGTGGGGTCGATCGACTCCCCGAGCGCGTTCTTCGACCGGCTCCGGGCTGCGGGCGTCCGGATCCTCGAGTTCAACCCGATCAATCCCCTCAAGGCAAGGCGCCGCTTCTCGCTGAACGACCGCGACCATCGCAAGCTTCTCGTCGCGGACGGTACGCTCGCGATCGTCGGGGGAGTCAACCTGAGCACGACCTATCAGAGCGCCCCGAGCGCCGGGGGCTCCGCGCCCGCGACAGCAGAGGCCGCGGCCGCCGGTCCGCCGCACGAGGCCCACGAGGTCTGGCACGACCTCGATATCGAGATCAGCGGACCGGTCGTGCGGGAGCTCGTGGCGCTCTTTCGCGACCATTGGAGGGAGCAGGGCGGGAGATCCCTTCCGGCGATGCAGCCGCCCGCCAAGCCCCAGGTGCAGGGGATGGAGATCGTGCGCATCCTCGGCAGCAGGCCTACGCGGCTCGTTTCGCGCTACTACGTCACGGTCCTCTCCGCCGTTCTCAACGCCCAGAGCAGCGTATGGATCACGGCGGCCTACTTCGTGCCGACGCACCAGGAGCTGTCGGATCTGAAAGCCGCCGCGCGGCGCGGCGTCGACGTGCGCCTGATCGTGCCGTCGCACAGCGACTCGGCCCCCGTCGTCGCGATCCAGCGCTCCCATTACGCCGGCTTGATCAAGGCTGGCGTGAAGATCTACGAGCGCAACGACGGCATCGTGCACACCAAGAGCCTCGTCATCGACGGAGTCTGGTCGCTCGTCGGCTCCTCGAACTTCGACCAGCGCAGCATTCTCTTCAACGACGAGGTCGACGCCGTCATTCTCGGCAAGGCGACGGCCGATCAGCTCACGAGCGTGTTTGAGACCGACATGCGGCACGCCCGGCGAATCGCCATGCAGGACGTGCGCGCGCTCGGCCTCGCCGCGCGAATTCGCGGGCGATTCTGGAGCCTGTGGGAGAAGCTTTTCTGAGCGCGGCGCCCCGCTATTTGAAGAGCGCGAGGTTCACGGACCGGGCGAGCGCCTCGTAGCCCGCATCGCTCCCGTGCAGGTGATCGCCCGCCTGCAGCGCAGTTGCAATCTGCGTCGGCTTCGCCGGATCGCGCAGGGCGGCGTCGAAGTCCAGCACTCCGTCGAACGCTCCGCCCGTGCGTATCCAGTGATTGATCGCCTCACGCTGGGCCTCCCCCTCGGGCGAGTAATAGGTCGCGCCCCCGTAGGGCGTGATCGTTGCCCCGATCACCTTGATGCCGGCCTCGTGCGCCCGCTCGATGAGCTGACGATAGCCCTCGATCAGCGCCTGTGCGGTGGCTTTGTGCGCCGGCACGAGAGCCGCGAAGTACTTGGCCACGGCTCCGTTCGTCCCCTTGGCCATCGCTCCCCCCGCCGCCATGCGACCGTAGGAGATGCCGAGGTCGTTTACGCCTTCGAAGATGATCACGTACGAGACTCCCGGCACGGAGAGCGCATCGCGGTCGAAGCGGGCGAGCGCGCTTTGCCCCATCCCGTCGTCGAGCACGCGATTGCCGCTGATGCCCATGTTGACGACGCCCCACGCATAACGGCCGCGCCGCCGAGCGAGCCGCTCGGCGAGCAAATCGGGCCAGCGCCGATTGGCATTGAGCGTCGAGCCGACGCCATCGGAGATCGAGTCCCCCACGACGACGAGCGTCTTGGCGGGACGCGCGCTTTCCACGTCGATGCGCGAGATGAAGGCGCGGGCCTGCATGGTCCTGACGGGGACGAACGGCTTGCCGACGAAATCCCCACTCCCGGAGACGTACGCCGTTTGCATGCCCAACCCGTGGCACGTGCAGGGGCCCGTCGACTGCGGCAGATAGATGCTGATCGAGAGCGTCGCGAAAGGCTTCACCGGAAGATCGACCGCATCGCTCACGAACGGCGATCCGGCGGGAATCACGGCGCTCGAGCGGCCGCCGAAGAGGATCGGCCGCGCCGTGCCGGCCTCGACGGCACCCTGGGCATCGGTCAGCGCCACCTGCGCCGCGCCGATGACGAGCGGCTTCGTCCCGTACTCGTTCGTGAAGCGGATGCGCAACCGCTCCCCTCCCGCCGAGATCCGGACCAGCTCACGGACGGTTTGGTCGGAGAAGCTCGGGCTGCCGGGAATGGGCCCCAGCGCCGGCGACGGCGGCTCGGGCGCCGCTCCCCAGGTGCCCACCCACTCGGCCCCCGCGGCCGCAACGGGATGGGCGATGAGAAGCGCCAGAAGCAGAGAGATCGCCCAGCCGCATGCCGAGCCGCAAGTCGTCGTTTTCATTTTCCCCTCCCCGAGAGCCGAGCCGCCCGAATGATGCTATAGGGTCACGTCCCGCGATCGCGTTCCGCGATCCTCG
The DNA here is from genome assembly GCA_030038645.1 of Gammaproteobacteria bacterium. GTDB lineage: Bacteria > Pseudomonadota > Gammaproteobacteria > Steroidobacterales > Steroidobacteraceae > JASHUC01. Next base: position 7,308 of record JASHSR010000301.1, on the reverse strand, counting down.
ATCGCGCCAAATGGCGCAGATGCCATTGTATACGCCGCTTCCCATTCGCCGCCCCGTACCGGTGACGAAGTCCGAGCCGACACGGCATCCTCGCCCTCGGCTTAAAATATTTTTCACAGTCGATTCAGTGATTTATTCGCCGCGGCTGAATCCGGCCGGGCGCGCAAGACTGTCTTTTCTCGGCCCGGAGTCGGACGATCCGCGCCCTCGCTCGAGGAGCAGGCGCATGGCGACACCGTTCCCCTCCGACCACCCCTACCTGAGCAAAGGGTTCGAGCCGATCCGGCTCGAGTGCGACTACGCCGATCTCGCGATCGAGGGCGAGGCTCCGAAGGAGCTCCGCGGGTCGCTGTACCGCATTGGACCCAATCCGCAGTTCGCGCCGCGAGGACCTTACAACCCGCTGCTCGGGGATGGGATGATCCACGCGTTTCATTTTCGCGGCGGGCGCATCTCGTACCGCAATCGCTGGGTCCGCACGCAGCAGTGGCATCGGGAGCGCGCGGCAGGCCGCGCGCTGTTCGCGACCTCCGCGAGCCCGCGCGACGCCGATCCGCAAGTCGCCGGGCTCGAGACCGACGGTGTGGCGAACACCCATCTCGTCTGGCACGGCGGACGGCTCCTGGCGCTCGAGGAAGGACATGGGCCGATCGAGATCGAGCCTGTGTCACTCGATACACTCGGCACGTGGACATTCGCCGGCGCGCTTGCCGCAAACATGACCGCTCATCCGAAGATCGATCCCGAGAGCGGCGAGATGATCTTCTTCGCCAACTTCCCGGGCCGGGATTTCTCCGGAGCGATCGAGCTCTACGCCGCCGATCGCGAGGGGCGATTGACCCGGCGCGAGCGCATTCAAGGGCCGTTGCCGTCCGTCGTCCACGATTTTGCGATCACGCCTAATTTCGTGATCTTCCTCATCTGTCCGCTCACGGTCTCCCTCGAGCGTGCGCGCCTGGGCCGCCCGGCCGTCGCTTGGGAGCCGGAGAAGCAGAGTCATCTCGGCATCGTGCGGCGCCATGGCCGCACAGAATCGGTGCAATGGCTCGAGCTGCCTCCGTGCATGGTGTGGCACATCATGAACGCCTTCGAGAACGGCGGCGCGATATACCTCGACGTCTGCGCACAGGATGCCCCGGCATTCGCTACTCTCGAAGGTGTGACGCCCGACGCAGCACGGTTGCGGCAGTATCTAACGCGCTGGCGCATCGAGCCGCCCGGCAGACGAAAGGCCACGGCCGACGCGCTCAGCCACGCGGTGACCGAGCGGTTGAGCGACGTCGTTTGTGAGTATCCGCGCATCGACGAGCGCTACTGCGGCCGTCCCTATCGGTACGGCTACGTTGCCTGCTGCGGCGGGCCCGGCACAGGCGATCTCTTTCACCGGGCAATCGGCCGATTCGACCACGCGACCCGGCGCATGGAGGTCTATCGCCCCGGGCGTCATTGCGCCGTGTCCGAGCCCGTCTTCGTTCCGAGGTGCGCGGACTCGGAAGAAGGCGACGGCTACCTGCTCGCCGTCGTTTACGACGAATCCCGCAACGCGAGCTGCCTTGGGGTATTCGACGCGCGGCGCCCCGAGCAAGGGCCCCTCTGCCGCGCGCTCCTCGACCATCGCGTACCGATGGGATTTCACGGCTCGTGGCGCTCGGACGCCGACGACCCAACCATGGTCTGATCGGAGAAGCTGCGCTGCGCTACGAGTAGCCGAGATGCCGGTGTCCGCGCTTGCCGGCAGAATTAAGCTTTCTTCATTCTGGAACGCAGCCGGAGTTGCCGGATGAACAGACAGGCACTGGCTCCGAAGAATGCCGACACGCCGCAGGCCGCCATCCATTCCTTGGGACTCAGCAGCAGCATTCCGATACCCAGTAAGACGAAGACAAGCGACGTCGCGATCATGATCCATAGAAATATGGGACTCTGAGTCTGTGCTCGATTCGCGAAGGCCTCCGACATCGAGTAAGTCGCATCGACTCGACTCAAGCCCGCAATCGCGATACGGACCCCGAACCAATAGCAGGCCATTCCGATGGCTCCCACGGCAAGTCCGATCAAAATCCCCCTCCATAGAGTGGCGCCAATCGCTGCCGGCAGCATGATCACGTAAAAGGCCTTGGTGCCTGAGCGCAGGCGCTCGTAAGCCTGGTCGGTGTCGATTACATAGGCGTGCCCGAGCTTCCCCCAAGGGAAGAAGAGACGCCGACCATCTCTCGTTTGGAAGGAGGACGACGTGAGTGCGTCAAAGTAGCCCACGGCCAAACTCCAGGCTAGTAACCTGACCGCCCATACCGGGCGAGCCACTTGCGCTCGTTATCGACCAATCTTTCGAGCGTCCAGAGCTGGTCGTCGGAGAATCCGTCCTTGCGGGTCTCATCGAGGAACGCGACCATCTCCTCGAGGCTCCCGCCCCAGCGAGTCTCGAGCGATCTCATGTACGCGCGCCGCACGCTCATGGCGGCCGGATCGATCTTCAGGGCCGCATCGAGCAGCGCGCGGTTCGCCGCCTGCGTGCCACTTTCCATGCTGATCCGGATGAGCACGTTGTAGGTGAGCAGCGGCTTCGGATCCAGTGCGAGGGAGTCGCGCAGGTCTTGCTCCGCCTTGCCATAGTAGAGCTCCATGCCGCGCAACTGGGCGCCGGTCGTGCGGGCGTACGCCCTCGTGCCCCTGGTCTGCGTGCCGCACGAGAAGTAATAGGCGCCGCGCGCGAGGCGCGCCGCATAGGAGCGCGGGAACGCCTGCACCCAGGCGTCGAAGTTCGCCTGAAGCGCCGGGTCGGTCACGTTGAACGCCGCGAACGCGCGCAGCAACCCATCCTCACCGAGCTCGTGCGAGTCATAGGCCCGCTGAAAGCCGTTCATTCTCCGGTCGAGCTCTGCGTACTTCCCGTGCTCGAGCAGGCTGCGAGAGAGGGCCGGGTCGACCCGCCGCTGCGCCGGCGAATCGGACCGCTGTGCCGGAGGATCGGCGTACGTCGCCGGCGGAAACGCCGAGCCACACGCGATGGGCGCGAGGCAGGCGGCGGTCGCCGCTGCCGCCAAGAGTGCCTTCCGCGCCGCACCGAGCCTCTCGATCGCGCGCGGCGTCATGATGAGCTCGATCCGCCTCTTCAGATCGGCTCCGGCCACACCTGCCGCGCAGGCGGGTGGCCATGCAAGGTAGTGTTTGCAGACCTGCAGAATCCCTTCCGCATAGGCTTCCCGATCGCCGCCCGCCGCGATCACCGCCTCGTCGCACGCGCACTCGCGCTCCACCATCAGCCGCCGGCCGAGCCACCATACCAGCGGGTAGAACCAGAACAGGGCCTCGACCAGCCCATGGGTGGCCGCAGCGAGATTGTCGCGCCGGCGCACGTGGCAGAGCTCGTGCGCGACGATCGCCCGCAGCTGCGCCGGACTCAGGCGCTCGGTGATTCCCGCGGGCAGCAGCAGTACGGGACGGAAAAGCCCCACCACGCCCGGCTCGATGCGGGCGTTGGAGGACTTGACGGGGATTGGAGCATCGATCGCGAGTGGCGCCGCCCCGTCCACTGCCGCCCGGATCCGCAGCCACCGAATCGCCCACCAGCCCACGACCCCAATGGCCCCGCACGCCCAGAGAGCGATCCACATGGAAAGCAGATGAGCGCCGCTATCCTGCGGCGGAGGAGGAAGCGCAATCGCCATGGGAATCGGCACTGCGGGAGGCGCCGCCGGAAACGGCGCGACGATACGCTCGAGAACTCTCGGAGCAGCCTCCGGCAGCGCCGGCTGCCAGACGAAGTGGCTCCCGAAGGCGACCAGCAGGGAGAACGGAATCAAAAACTTGAGGGACGCGGCATACCAGAGGCCGTACCGCACGTGAGCGCCGTTCTTGCGCAGCACCAATGCCAGCGCGCCGGTCAACGCCGCGAAAAGCGTCGACTGCCAGAGATGATTGAGCACGGCGTGGATCACCGCGGCTTCTCCTTGTCGGCGAGGCTGCGGATGATCTTCTCCGCTTCCTGCACGTCCTGCAACGTGAGCCGCCCCGACTCGATCAGCCGCGCCATGAACGGCTGCACGCCGCCGCCGAACAGCGCCAGGAACTCGTCGATCAGCCGGCGCTGCGCAGCGCCGCGGGAAACCGAGGCTTCGAAGATATGCGCGTTGCCGATCTTCCGAGCCCGGCGCACGGCCTGCTTGGCCTCCAGCCGGTAGACGGTCGTCTGCACCGTCGAGTAGGCGGGACGGGCACGCTCCGGGAAGGACTCCTGGATCTCGCGGATGGACAACGCGCCGCGGCTCCACAGCGCCTCCATGATCTTCAGGTCGAGCTTGCTCAGCCGCGGCGTCTTCATACATTGACTCCTACTACATCTGTATGAGAACCTACTACACCAGATTGTTTCTCGCAAGGGCCGCACGTCGCCGGTCCAGGCCTCAACACGGCGCCCCGCAAGGAGTCCCGATGAAAGTCTCCGTTTTGATGCTAGCCTGCGTGGCCGCCACCGCCTGGGCCCAGCAGCCGTCGTCTCCCGCGGCCGGCGGGCCAAAGTCCTTCGGGCAGCTGACCGGCAGCGTCGTCTGCGACGACAGTGGCCGGCCCGGCCGCTTCGCGAGCGTCGAGCTGCTCACCGACCAGCTCCCGCGCACGCCGGCTGTCCCAACAATCAACCCGGCGGATTTGGCGCGAGGCTCCGATTTCTCGAAGAGCCTGTCGCGGGAAGTCGACTCCGCCATGAGCACGGCCTTTCGGGCTATGAGAGGCTCGAGCCTTTCCACGGTGACCGGGCTCGATGGCCGATTCGCGCTCGAGAAGGTACCTGCCGGCACCTACTACATCATCGTGCAGCTGGAAGGCTACCGCTCTGCGCTCAGCGGTCTGTCACAAAGGGAACGCCTCAGGCCCGACAGCGGGATTCTCGCCGCGGTCAAAAGCAAGGCGCAAAAAATCGTCGTTCGGAACGGCGAGACGACGAGCGTTCGCGTCCGGCTGGATCGCGGCGCGACTGTCAGCGGCACGGTCACGTACAGCGATGGCAGCCCGGTGTCGGGCGTCGTACCCGAGCTGTTGCGCAGGGGACAGGACGGCAGATGGGAGATCGCGGCCCTCTTCGGGCTGCCTAACAGGACCGATGATCGCGGCCGCTTTCGCTTCTACGGTCTTCCGGCCGGACAGTATGCGGTGCAGGCCGCGCTGCCCACCACGCAGGCCGTGACCGGCCTCGGATTGGGACAGGTCTCCCTGCACATGGCCTCCGGCGATGCGCTGGTGGTTTACTCGGGCGGCGCGCTGCGCAAGTCGGATATCACGCCGGTCGACCTGGCGGACGGCGCGAGCCGTACGGGAGTCGATATCGTCTTTCCCCTCGATGGGCTGCACACTCTTTCCGGCAGCGTCGTCGCGCGGTCGGATCATCATCCTGTCAACTTTGGAACGATCGAGCTACAGGACCCCCGGACCAAGGAATCGCTGAGGACCCTGATCGTCGGAGAGGACGGCACGTTCAAGCTGCGCTACGTTCCCGACGGCTCGTATCTGCTCAAAGTCACCAGCGCCGCCGACATGAAGCACGGACCCGGCGAGCTGCCCTGCCCGCTCGGCTGCAAGGAGCTCAGGGAGTACGCCTCGACCGCGCTACCCCTCACCGTGAGAGGCGACCGCAGCGGCCTCGTCCTCCAAGTTGTCGGCCCCACCGATCGGTGACGCACACGCCGTCCTCGACCATCGCGTGCCGAAGGGGGTTCACGGCTGGTGGCACCCAGGGGCCGGCGCCCCAACCTCGTACTCGCTATACTCCATGTGTGACTCTCGCACAGTGCGTGACTCCCTCACGCGCGAATCCGACCGATGACTCGAGGCTCCACACCCATCACCCCTCAAATGGCCCAGGAGGCCATTGACGCCGAGCTGCGCCCAGCGCCGGTCGAATCGCGGCCTCTCGAGCAATGCGTCGGCCAGATTCTGCGCGAAGACATCCACGCCGAGCGCGACAATCCGCCGTTCGATCGCGCGTGCATGGACGGCATCGCGATCGACAGCGCCGCGCTCGGCCGCGGCGTGCGCCGCTTCGGCATACAGGGCACGCAGGCGGCCGGCTTGCCCGCGCTGCAGCTCGCGACGGCCGAGAATGCGATCGAGGTGATGACCGGCGCGATCATGCCGCGCGGCACGGATTGCGTGATCCCCCTGGAGGACTATGACGTATCGGACGGGGTCGCTCGCCTGAAAGCCCAGGCCGCGGGCGAGCCGTACCACAACGTGCAGCGCCGCGGAGAGGACAGCCGGCCGGGAGTGCCGATGCTCAGGGCCGGCACGCGGCTCGGGGCGCCCGAGGTTGCCGTGGTGGCCTCGGCGGGTCTCGCGAGCGTGCGCGTCAGCCGCCAGCCGGATCTCATCGCCATCTCGACGGGAGACGAGCTCATCGAGCCCGGCCAGCCGATCGCCGAGCATCAGGTGCGCCGCTCCAATGCGTATGCGATCGTTGCGGCGCTTCGAGCCCACGGCTTCGAGAGAGTCGGCAACGATCACATCCTCGACGACGAAGGCATGCTGCGCGATCGGCTGGCGCAGCATCTCGCCATGCGAGACGTGCTGACCTTGAGCGGCGGGATCTCCAAGGGAAAGTTCGACCTGGTGCCGAAGGTGCTGAAGAGCCTCGGCGTGCGCGAGGTCTTCCACTACGTCTCGCAGCAGCCCGGGCGGCCGATGTGGTTCGGCGCGGGGCCGAGCGGCCAGCTGGTCTTCGGCTTGCCGGGCAATCCCGTCGCCACGCTCATTTGTTTGATACGCTACGTCGTTCCCGCGGTCGCCTCGGCGATGGGCGCTCCGCGCGCGCCGCACGCGCGCCTCCCACTCGCCTCGCCCGTGCGGTTCGGTCGCCCGACCACGCGCTTCCTGCCGGTGTCCGTTCAGGGGGACGAGCTCGGCCGGCTCTCCGCGGTGCCGCGCCCGCCGAACGGCCCCGGCGACTTCCTCGGGCTCACGAGCACCGACGGATTCGTCGAGCTTCCGCCGCGCGACGAGTATCCGGAGGGCTTCGTCGCGACCCTCTATCGCTGGTAGGGGTCGTTGGCCTGGACCCCGTCAGCGTCTCGCCCTCTCGACGTGCGATCGTTCCCTTGCTCGGACCGATTGGCCTCGTGAGTCGCCGGGCGCCCGCGTGCCGCGGTCGGCGGCACGTGTGTGCCCGGATTCACCGGCGCTCGCGCTCGAGCCGCGCCGCAACCGCCGCCAGATCCTCGCGAGTGTTGAGATTGACGAACGCCTCCGCAGGATCGAAGCGGACGCGCCTGGCGCCGATGCTCTCGAGCATGCGCCAGGTGGCCGGATGCGCCCCGCCGG
>JASHSR010000300.1 GCA_030038645.1 Gammaproteobacteria bacterium | reverse complement strand
CCGGCGGCCGCATCGAGGGCACGAGCCTCGGAGGCGAGCGCGGGCTCATCGAAGACGCCCACGACGACGCAGTCCACGGCCAGCTGGGCCAGCCCCTTCGACCATACGTCCCATTGCATCGAGATACTCCTCAAATCGTGACCGGTCGTCCTTACGCCACCCGCCATCTCGGCGCGCCGCTTCGCCCGCCATGGGGCGGTTGTCGCGCCGAGCGGAGTGAATTACCTTACCGAGCGCGCTCCGTCCCGCTGCTCCAGTGGGCATTCGCTCGTGCGGAATCGCAAGGCCTCGAGCGCGGAAGTCTAACCGAATTCGCCGGGGTGGCGCTTTGGGGCGGATGCTCGAACGTTACATTCTGAGGGAGGTCGTCGCCAGCTGGCTCGCCGTGACGGGCATCCTGCTCGCGATCATGGTCCCCTTCGAGATGGCGCGGGTGCTGTCTCGCGCGGCCGACAACCAGTATCCCCACAGCCTGGTCTTCGAGCTGATCGGCCTCGGCGCGGTGCACAATCTCAACATCCTCGTGCCGATCGGCCTGCTGCTCGGCGTCGTGCTCGCGCTCGGCCGCCTGTACCATGACAGCGAGATCACCGCGGCGCTCGCGTGCGGCGCGGGTCCCGGCCGCCTCTACGCGCCGGTGAGCCTGCTCGCGATTCTCGTGACGGCGCTGCTCGTGTGGCTGTCGCTCGATGTGGCGCCCCGGGCCATGGCTCGCGTGCTCAACCTGCGGTTCGTCGCGTTCCAGGCGGGCCGGCTCGCGCCGGTTGCGCCGGGCCGCTTCCGCACCTTCGGCGGCGGAGGCACGGTCGTTTACGCGGAGAGCGCGAATCCCGACGGCACGCTGTCGAACGTGTTCGTCGAGCGCAGCCGTGGATCGTCGGTCGAGGTGGCGCTCGCCGCGCGGGCGCGGCATGCCATTGCGCCGGACAGACAATCGCTCACGATCACGCTGTACGACGGCGAGCGCTTCACGGGCGATCCCGGCGGCGCCCAATTCCGCATCATGCACTTCGGCGAGCACACCATTCCCGTGCAGCTGCCGCCGCCGGCGGTGCCGGTGACGGACGTGGATGCGGCGCCGACCCGCGCGCTCCTGCACTCGAGCGACCGGGAGCAGCAGGCCGAGCTGCAATGGCGTATCGCCCTGCCGGTGATGGCGGTGGTGCTCACGCTCCTCGCGGTGCCGCTCAGCCGGCTCAATCCGCGGCAGGGCCGCTATGCGCGCGTCTGGGTCGCGGTGCTTCTGTACTTCGTCTACTCGAGTCTCGTCGAGCTCGGCCGCAGCTGGATCACGCGAGGCACGCTGCCCGCATCCCTCGGACTGTGGTGGACACACGCGGCGATCATCCTCGCCGCGGCGCTCGTGATCGGCGTCCCGTCGGTGGTCGCCCGCGTGCGGCATCGCGAGGCGCGCGCGTGACGACCATCGACCGCTACATCGTGCGCGCCGTTCTCACCATGAGCGGCCTCGTGATGTCCGTCCTGCTCGTGATCGCGGTGCTCTTCACGTTTATCGGCGAGCAGGGCGATATCGGACAGGGCCACTACACCGCGCTCAGCGCCCTGTGGTATTCGCTGCTCAATCTCCCCGAGCTCGCCTGGGATCTCATGCCGATCGGGGTGTTGATCGGCTCGCTCCTCGGGCTCGGCCAGCTCGCCCGCGGGAGCGAGCTCATCGTGCTGCGGGCGTCCGGCATCTCGGTGGCGCGCATCGCAGGCTCGGTCCTCATCGCAGGCTTCGTCCTGCTCGCCGTGCAGGTGGTGCTCGGGGAGCTGCTCGCGCCGCCGCTGCAGCAAACCGCGAAGCAGCAGAAGGCGTTCGAGCGGTTCTCGAACGTGAGCTTCGGAGGCGGGGCCGCCTGGGTCCGCGACGGCAATCTGATCCTGAGCGTGCAGGGGCTCTCGCCCGCCGGACGATCGGGGGGCATGCTCGTCTTCCAGCTCTCGCCCGACCATCGCCTGCTCGCGATCGGGCACGCCGCTCGGGCGCGGGCCGCGGCGAACGGGCGCTGGCTGCTCTCGGGATACCGCGAATCCCGCTTCACGCCGGATCGGGTGATCGCGAGCGCCGCGCGCGAGCAGACACTCGTGTCGCACATCACCGCGGACTTCCTGGGGCTCGCCACGGCGCTGCCGCAGGATCTTGCGGTGAGAGCGCTCTGGACGGTCATCCAGTACGACCGGGCCAACGCGCTCGATGCGACTCCGTACGTGTTCGCCTTCTGGTCGCGCATCGCGCGGACCCTCGCGATCGTCTTCGCGGCGCTGCTCGCCATCCCGTTCGTGCTCGGCGCGCTGCGCACGGCGGCCGCCGGATCGCGCATGCTGGTGGGATTCCTGATCGGCATCGCGCTGTTCGAGCTGCAGCGCCTGATCGAGACCGGCACGGTCGTCTTCAACCTCAATCCGATCGTGCTCGCGTGGCTGCCGACGCTGCTGCTCGCGGCCGTGACGCTGGTCTTGCTGGCTCGAGCCCGCTGAGGCGCGGTCGCGGAGCGGGAGGGATGCCGCGCGTCGCGCGATCCGCGCCGCCGGGCGGGGCGCCTACAGGGGCTGCTTGAGAATGCTGATGACGCGCGGCTCCATGTAGGACTTCAGCCCGAGGACGGAGTACTGGCGGCCGATTCCCGACTCCTTGGCGCCCCCGAACGGCACCGTCGCGAGGGTCGCGCGATGCTGATTGACCCAGGCCGTGCCCACCTCGAGACGCGCGGCGATGGCAGCCGCGCGCTCGGTGTCGCGGCTCCAGACCGAGCCCGACAGGCCGTAGCGCGTATCGTTCGCTCGGCGGACGGCGTCGTCGACGTCGCGGTATTTGAGGATCGGCACGATCGGCCCGAACTGCTCCTCGCGGACGAGCCGGCTCGCCTCGTCGATGTCCGCGACGAGAGTCGGGGGGAAGAAGTAGCCGGGGCCGGCAGGCAGCTCGCCACCCGCGAGGATGCGAGCCCCGCGGCGGCGGGTGTCCTCGAGGAGGCCGACGAGCCGGTCGTACTGAGCCTTGTTCTGGATCGGCCCGAGCTTGACGCCGGGCTCGACGCCGCTGCCCACCTTCGTCTTGCGCGCCTCCTCGGCGAGCGCCTCGCAGAGCGCATCATAGATGCGCTCGTGAGCGTAGATGCGCTTCACGGCCATGCAGACCTGGCCGCTGTTCACGAACGCCGCGAAGAACAGCTTCGGCGCGACGGCCTTCGGGTCCACATCGTCGAGCACGATCGCGGCGTCGTTGCCTCCGAGCTCGAGCGTCACGCGCTTGAGCGTGCCCGCCGCGCTCGCCATGACCTTCTTGCCGCTTTCGACCGAGCCGGTGAAGGAGATTTTGTCGATGCCGGGGTGAGCGGTCATCCACTCGCCGAGCTCGTCGCCGCCGGCGAGGACGTTCAGCACGCCGCGCGGGAAGACGTCCTTCAGCAGCTCGCCGAGCCTCAGCGTCGTGAGCGGCGTGTACGGCGAGGGCTTGAGGATCACCGCGTTGCCGGTATAGAGCGCGGAGGTGAGCGGCCCGATCGCGAGGTTGATGGGAGCGTTCCAGGGCGTGATGATGCCGGCGACGCCGAGCGGATAGTGGCGAAGCTCGATCCGCCGCGCGTCGTCCTCGAGGAGCAGCTCCGGCTCGATGGGAATGCGGGCCATGCCCTCCGCTTGCGTTGCGGCGCGTGTGATCTCGGCGCGCGACTGCTCGAGCGGCTTGCCCTGCTCGCGGGTGAGGAGCTCGGCGAGATCGGCCTGATGGTCGTTCAGAGTCTGCACCAGACCTCGGATGCGGGCGCGGTGCTCGTCGAACGCCCGCTCGCGCCAGTCCGCGGCGGCGCGGCGGGCCGCCGCGACGGCACGATCGAGCTCCGCCCGGCCGGCCGAAGGCGCGCGGGCGAAGACCTCGCTCGTGGCCGGATCGATGACGTCGAGCCACTCCGCGCTGGTCGCGCGCTCGCCGTCGATGAGGTGAGCGAAGCCGCCGCGCAGGCTCGCGGCAGGGGTGCCGCTCATGGCAGCGCTGCCGCTCGTCGCACGGCTGCGGCCTTCGGCAAGATTGCGGCCTTCGGCAGGGTTGTGGCTCTCGGCGCGTGGCCCGCTCATGGTGCCTCCTCGATGTCAAGCCGCAGAAGACGCAGCTGCCGCAGGCAGCGGCGGTGCGGTAATGTTACGATAGCAAACTGCCCACGAGAGATCCGAGAAACCCCTTGCCGTCCATCGCCCGAACGGGCCCCGACGATGATTCCGACTTGCAAGCCGCCCGATCCCAACACGCGCAAGCCAAAGTATCGCCCCCCGCCGGGCGCCTGTGACGCCCACTGCCACATCTTTGGACCGGGCGACAAATATCCGTACGCCCCGGGTCGCAGCTACACGCCGCCCGATGCGCCGCTCGAGCGCTTCCGGGAGCTGCACGATCTGCTCGGCCTCGACCGCGCGGTCCTCGTCAACGCGAGCTGCCACGGTCGCGACAACCGCGTGATTCTCGATGCCATCGCGCAAAGCGGCGGCCGCTACCGCGGAGTCGCCAACGCGGACGACTCCTTCACCGAGCGGGAGCTCGAGGCCCTGCACGCTGGGGGCTGCCGCGGCGTGCGGTTCAATTTCGTCAAGCACCTGGGCGGCATGCCGGACCTGGGCGAGTTCCACCGCGTCGTCGCGCGAGTGCGCCCGCTCGGCTGGCACGTGGACCTGCACTTCGACGCCGGCGATCTGGTCGAGCATGGGGACCTGCTCGAGAGACTGCCCGTGCCTTTCCTGATCGATCACATGGGCCGCGTGCCGACCAAGGCGGGACTCGACCAGGAGCCCTTTCGTCGCCTGCTCGCGCTCGCGCGCACGAACGAGCGTTGCTGGGTCAAGGTGAGCGGGGCGGAGCGGATCTCGAGCGCCGGGCCTCCGTTCACGGACGCCGTGCCGTTCGCGCAGGCGCTGATCGAGGCGGCCCCGGACCGGATCCTCTGGGGCACGGACTGGCCGCATCCGAACATCTCGAAGCACATGCCGAACGACGGCGACCTCGTCGATCTGATTCCGCTCTACATGCCGGACCCGGCGCTGCAGCGGAAGATCCTCATCGACAATCCGCACCGACTCTATGGCTTTACAGCCTGAGAACGACACGATGACCGAAGCGAAGCAGAAAGTGGAAGCCTACGAGGACATCCCGGGCACGTGGGTGTTCGATGCGCAGCGCGCGCGCATCGGCTATCACCTCAACGAGTTCCTGTACTCGCTCATGAAGGCGGAGAACCGCAAGGCGTTCCTCGCCGACGAGCGGGCGTACACCTTGAGGTTCCGCATGACCGAGGCGCAGCGGGAGGCGGTGCTCGCGCGCGCCTGGAACAAGCTGCTCGAGCTCGGCGGCGTCTCCTACGCGCTCGCCAAGCTCGCCTTCACGGACGGCAAATCCTACCAGTACATGGCCTCGCGGATGACCGGCATGACCGAGAAGGAGTACGTCGAGATGATGCTCGAGGGCGGCCGCTCGCCCGACGGCTGGCGCTCCAAGTCCGAGCGGCGGGGGAGGGCCTGATGGCCAGGATCATCGCAGGGGTCGGCACCTCGCACACGCCGGCGATCGGCGCGGCCGTGGACAACGGCAAGGTGGCCGAGCCGTACTGGGCGCCGCTGTTCAAAGGCTACGAGCCGGCGAAGGCCTGGATGGCGCGGACGCGGCCGGACGTGGTGATCATGGTCTACAACGACCACGTCAACGCCTTCGACTTCAAGATCATTCCGACGTTCGCGCTCGGCTGCGCCGATGAGTTCCCGATCGCCGACGAGGGCTGGGGCCCGCGGCCGGTGCCGCCCGTGAAGGGCTATCCGCAGCTCGCGGCGCATCTCGTGCAGTCGCTCGTGCTCGATGAGTTCGACATCACCATCGTGAACGAGATGCAGGTCGATCATGGGCTCACGGTGCCGATGACGCTGCTCTACGGAACGCCGCAGGCCTGGCCCTGCCGCGTCATCCCGCTCGCGGTCAACGTCATCCAGTATCCGGCGCCGACCGGCCACCGCTGCTACATGCTCGGCAAGGCGATCGCCAAGGCGGTCGAGAGTTGGAACGAGGACTTGAACGTCGTCATCTTCGGTACGGGCGGCATGTCGCATCAGATCCAGGGGCCGCGCGCCGGGCTCGTCAACACGCCGTTCGACCAGGCGTTCCTCGACGGCCTCTCGCGCGATCCGGAGCGGCTCGTGAGGATCCAGCCGCTCGAGTACCTGCGGGAGGCCGGCGCCGAGGCGATCGAGCTCGTGATGTGGCTCATCATGCGCGGCGCGCTCGGCGAGAAGGTCGAGGAGGTCCACCGGTTCTATCACGTGCCGGCCTCCTCGACGGCGGTCGGGAACATTATTCTCGAGAGCCGGTAGCGGCCCGACACGGCGGCGGAGCCAAGCGAACCAACGAGGCGAGGTGAGCCATGAAAGTGGTGATGGCGGGACAGGGCGCATTCGGCCAGAAGCATCTGGAGGCGATCGGCAACATTCCTGGCATCGAGGTCGTGAGCCTCGCGGGAGGCTCGCCCGGCACGACCGAGGAGGTCGCGAAGAAGTTCAAGATCCCGCACTGGACGACGAACTACTCGGAGGCACTCAAGCAGCCCGGGGTCGAGGCGGTGATTCTTACGACGCCGACCCAGATGCACGCGCGTCAGGGCATCGAGGCGATGCGCGCCGGCAAGCACGTGATGATCGAGATCCCGATGGCGGATAACCTCGCGGACTCCGAGCAGCTGCTGAAAGTGCAGAAGGAGACGGGCCTCGTCGCGATGGCCGGGCACACACGCCGCTTCAATCCGTCGCACCAGTGGGTGCACAAGAGGATCGTGGCGAAGGATCTCGCCGTCCAGCAGATGAACGTGCAGACGTACTTCTTCCGGCGCACCAACATGAATGCGCAGGGCAAGCCGCGCAGCTGGACGGATCACCTCCTGTGGCACCACGCCTGCCACACGGTCGACCTCTTCATGTACCAGACCGGCGAGACGGTCTCGGATTGCTATGCCATCGAGGGGCCTCGCCATCCGACGCTCGGCATCGCGATGGACATGGGCATTCTGATGAAGACGCTCTCCGGCAAGGTGTGCGTGCTGTCGCTCTCGTTCAACAACAAGGGGCCGCTCGGCACCTTCTTCCGCTACATCTGCGACAACGGCACCTACATCGCGCGCTACGACGATCTGCTCGACGGCGAGGAGAAGAAGATCGACGTCTCCAAGGTCGATGTGTCGATGAACGGCATCGAGCTGCAGGACCGCGAGTTCTTCGCGGCGATCAAGGAGCGCCGCGAGCCGAACGCGAGCGTCGCGCAGGCGCTGCCGGCGATGCGGACGCTCGATCGGCTCGAGCGAATTCTCGAGCGCAAGTAGCCGTCGGCGAGAGCCCGGGCGTCGAGGCTCGGCACGGCGCAAGGAGAGCGTGCAGGGGCCGCCTCGCCTGGCGCGCGGCTGCGCGGGGGCGGCGAGCAGGGCTCGACTCTCGAGCTCAGCCCCCGAGCGCGCGCTGCATCGCGGCCGGGTAGCGCTCGCCGCGCACGCCGATCTCATCGACGAGCGCCCGCAGGCCGTCGCGCTCCGTCTGCGACAGCGCGACCCGAAGCGCGCCGAGGTTGTCGTCGAGGTGGGCTCGGGTCTTCATGCCGGGGATCGGCAGGATGTCGTCGCCTTGCGCGAGGACCCAGGCGAGGGCGAGCTGGGCCGGCGTGCATCCCTTGCGCATCGCGAGCTCGCGCACGCCTTCGGCGATGCGAGCGTTGTGGGCGGCGTTGGCGTCGTGGAAGCGAGGCATGCTGCGCCGGGAATCGCCGGGCGGCAGGTCCTCGAGCCGGCGAAAATTCCCGGCGAGGAAGCCGCGCCCGAGCGGGCTGTACGCGACGAGGGTCACGCCGAGCTCGCGGCAGACCGGCAGCAAGCCGGCCTCCGGATCCCGCGTCCAGAGCGAGTACTCGTTCTGCAAGGCGGCGATGGGATGCACCGCGCAGGCGCGTCGCAGCGTCTCCACGCTGCACTCCGAGAGGCCGATGTAGCGAATCTTTCCCTCGCGGAGGAGGTCGGCGAGCGCGCCCACCGATTCCTCGATCGGTACCGTGCGGTCGATCCGGTGCAGGTAGTACAGATCGATGCGGTCCGTGCCGAGCCGCTCGAGGCTCTGCGCGACCGCGGTGCGGAGGGAGGCGGGGCGGTTGTCGATGACGAGCGTGCCGTCCGGAGTCCGCGTGATACCGTACTTCGAGGCGAGGAACACGCCGTTGCGCCGATCGCGAATCGTCGCCCCGACGAAGCGCTCGTTCTCGCCGAGCTGGTAGCTCGAGGCCGTGTCGAGGTGGTTGACGCCGCGGTCGATCGCCTGGAGCAAGGTCGCGCGAGCCTCGGCGTCATCACGCGTGCCGTACCAGCCGACGAGTCCCATACACCCGAATCCGAGCGGGAAGAGCCGCTCGCCCGTGCTGCCGAGAGGCCGTGTCTGCATACCTTGGAAGCTTAGCCAACCGCGGCGCGCTTGTCAGGAGACGGCGGCCGCCGATAGCATCCACCCTGGAATCCATCGCCTCACCGGGTCGGCGCACATGATCATCGATTGCCACGGCCACTACACCACCGCGCCGAAGGCGCTGCAGGCCTATCGCGACAGCCAGATCGCCGGGCTCAAGGACCCCTCCCAGGTGCCGCAGCCGGCGAGGCTCGACGTCAGCGACGATGAGATCCGCGAGAGCCTCGAGAGCGCGCAGCTGAAGCTGCAGCGCGCGCGCGGCACCGATGTCACGCTGTTCTCGCCGCGCGCCTCGGCGATGGCGCACCACATCGGCAACGAGACGACGAGCCGGCACTGGGCGCAGGCGTGCAACGATCTCATTCACCGAGTCTGTACGCTCTATCCGAGGAATTTCGTCGGCGTCTGCCAGCTGCCCCAATCGCCGGGCGTCCCCCCGGAGAACAGCGCGGGCGAGCTCGAGCGCTGCGTGAAGGAGCTCGGCTTCGTCGGCTGCAACCTGAACCCCGACCCTTCGGGCGGCAAGTGGACCGGCCCGCCGCTCACCGACCGGCACTGGTATCCGCTCTACGAGAAGATGGTGGAGCTCGAGGTGCCGGCGATGGTGCACGTGAGCTCCTCCTGCAACCCGAACTTCCACGCGACGGGCGCGCACTACATCAACGCCGATACGACGGCCTTCATGCAGTTCCTCACGAGCGACCTGTTCAAGGACTTCCCGACGCTCAAGTTCGTGATCCCGCACGGAGGCGGCGCGGTGCCCTATCACTGGGGCCGCTATCGCGGGCTCGCGCAGGACATGAAGCGCCCGCCGCTCGAGGAGCTGCTGCTCGGCAACGTGTTCTTCGACACGTGCGTCTACCACCAGCCGGGCATCGAGCTGCTCCTGAAGGTGGTGCCCATCGACAACATCATCTTCGGCTCCGAGATGGTGGGCGCCGTGCGGGGGATCGATCCGCGCACGGGCCAGTACTACGACGACACGAAGCGCTACATCGACGCGCTCGGAATCGGCGAGGCGGAGCGCAAGAAGCTCTTCGAGGGCAACGCCTCGAGGGTGTATCCGCGGCTTAAGGCGCGGCTCGCCGCGGCGGGCGCTCGCCCCGCGGCCGGGGCCCGCGCGGGCGGCGTCTGAGCGG
>JASHSR010000299.1 GCA_030038645.1 Gammaproteobacteria bacterium | reverse complement strand
GCGAGCTTCGGGATCTCGAAGGAGAAGTCGGTCTCGAAGAACTCCTCGTAAGCCTTCCGTTGCTTGTCGTTCATGATGTCGTAGACCATGCTGTGCACTTCCTTGTGCGTGAGCGGCGGCATGTTGATCCGCTTCATGTCCCCGTCCACGCGGATCATCGGCGGTACGCCGGCGGACAGGTGCAGGTCGGACGCATTGTTCTTCACGGCGAACGCGAGGAGTTGCGCGATATCTACGGCCATTGATGCTCGTGTCCGGGTTGCGACGCCCCTAGGAGGCGTAGAGCTTCGAGTATAACGGAGGCATTCCCCGTCCCATATGTTAATAGGTCCGCAGAATTTGGCTGAGAATCTCCGGAAAGTGCGCGCCCGCATCGCCGCCGCGGCCGCGCAGTGCGGACGAAATGCGGACTCGATCACAATCGTCGCCGCGAGCAAGTCCCAGCCCGCGGCGGTCATCGAGGCCGCCGCCCGGGCGGGACTCGAGCATTTCGGCGAGAGCTACCTCAAGGAGGCGCTCGAGAAGATCGCGGCGCCCGCGGCGATCCCCGTCACCTGGCACTTCATCGGCCGCCTGCAGGCCAACAAGACCCGCCCCGTCGCCGAGAGCTTCTCGTGGGTACACAGCGTGGACCGACTGAGGCTCGCTCAGCGCCTGTCGGCTCAGCGGCCGTATCATGCCCCGCCCCTCAACGTGTGCATCCAAGTGAGCCTTGCCGCCGAGCCGGGCAAGGGCGGAGCCGCGCCTGCCGATGCGCGCGCGCTCGCCGCGGCCGTCGCCGAGCTGCCGCGCCTGAAGCTCCGCGGACTCATGTGCCTGCCGCCCGAGGAACGGCTGCTCGAGAGGCAGCGCCGTTGGTTCGCCGAGCTCAGGCGGATATTTGATGACCTCAACGCAGCCGGCGCGAGCCTCGACACCCTCTCGATGGGAATGAGCGGGGATCTCGAGGCGGCCGTGCTCGAGGGAGCGACCCTCGTCCGCATCGGCACCGCGCTCTTCGGCCCGCGCCCGCCCGCGTAAGGCGGCCGCCACCGGCGCGCGCCGACCGGATACAATCCCCGGCCGTGAGCTCCTACAACGTTGCATTCCTCGGCGGCGGCAACATGGGCCGCGCGCTGATCGGCGGCCTCGTGCGGCGCGGAATGTCGCCACAGGCCATCCGCGTCGGCGAGCCGATCGAAGCCGTCCGTCGCGAGCTGCAGCGCGATTTCGGCTGCCTCGTCGCGGCCGACAACGACGCCCCGGTGAGCGGCGCGGACGTGATCGTCGTCGCCGTCAAGCCGCAGGAGGCGCATCGAGTGGTCGCGCCCCTCGGGCCGCGGCTGCGCGAGCGGCGTCCCCTCGTCGTCTCCATCGCCGCCGGGATCGAGATCCGCTCCCTGCAGTCGTGGTGCGGAGACGGCGTGCCGATCGTGCGCGCCATGCCGAACCGTGCCGCGCTGGTCGGCGCGGGGGCGACGGGCCTGTACGCGCCTGCGCAGGTGAGCGCGGCCGCCCGCTCGCGGGCAGAGGAGATCATGGCGTCGGTCGGGGTGGTCGTGTGGCTGAAGTCCGAGGACGACCTCGATATCGTCACCGCGCTCTCGGGCAGCGGACCGGCTTATTGCTTCCTGCTCGCGGAAATGATGATGAAGGCGGCGATGAATCTCGGGCTCGAGCCGCAGGCGGCCCGGCTGCTTGCCGTGGAGACGCTCCATGGCGCCGGCGCTCTCGCCCATTCGAGCGCCGGCGATCTCGCCCGGCTGCGCGAGGAGGTCACCTCGAAGGGCGGCACCACCGAGGCGGCGCTGCGGGTGCTCACGGGCGAGCCTGGGATGGGCAGTCTCGTACAGCGCGCGGTCGATGCCGCGGCGCAGCGCAGCCGGGAGCTCGCCCGACAGTTCGGAGCCGGCGAGTGACCGGGCGCGCGCGCGCGCGGCGTCGCGCCCCCTTCGCAAGCTGCGCGCGGACTGCCGGACAGCCTGCGACATGAACGCTCTCATTTACATCATCGACACGCTGCTCAGCCTGGCGCTGTTCGTCGCGCTGCTGCGCCTGTTCCTGCAGTGGTCGCGCGCCGACTTCCGCAATCCGATCAGTCAGGCGGTCGTGCGCCTCACCAATCCGCTCGTGATGCCGCTGCGGCGCATTCTGCCCCCGGTGCGCAAGATCGATACGGCGTCGGTCGTGACGGTCCTGATCGTTGCGCTCGCGAGGGTGGCGATCCTCTATGCGCTGCGCGGCTTCGAGATGCCCTCCGCCGCCATATGGGCGCGCGAAGCCGCGGTCGAGATCGTGCGCTACTCGCTGTGGACCTATTTCTGGGCGATATTCTTATATGCCGTGCTCTCGCTCATCGCGCCGGGCGATTACTCTCCGGTGCAATCGCTGCTCACGAGTCTCTGCGAGCCGGTCCTGCGCCCGTTTCGCAGGCTGATCAAGCCGATCGGCGGACTCGACCTCTCCCCGCTCTGGGCCGGAATCGCGATCCAGGCGCTGCTGATCCTGCTGCCCGCATAAACGTTTCTAGAAACAGGCACTTGAGCGGGCGCCTTTCAGGCAATCCCCGATTCGCGCCTGCGTGCACGGCGACCCTGCGGAGTGGCACGGCTCGCCGGCGCGCCGTGCGCGGCGCGGCAGCGCGCGCGCTCGAG
>JASHSR010000298.1 GCA_030038645.1 Gammaproteobacteria bacterium | reverse complement strand
CGGGCCCCGAGCCTCCGACCAAGCCGACGCCGGCGCCCGACGACGGCGGCGGCCGCGGCCGCCCGCAGCTGAAGGTGGTGAAGTAGCGCGCAGGGGGCCGGCCACGGCCAATCACCGGGTTCTCCGGGAGACCGTGGGAAAATCCGGATGCAGCAAAGGAATGGTCTTGCGTCCGTGCCGGCGATAGATGTGGAAATCCTCGTCCAGCGTCAGCACCAAGCAAGACTCATAAAGCTCGGACATGCGTACCAAGCAGACGTCTGCGAGCGCCGCGGGAACGCTGCGGTAGCGCTCGAGAAGCTTGCGGACCGCCGAAGTTTCCTCCGCCAGGTCCATGCCAAGGCGCAGCGCGCCAGACTCCAGAAGCCCGAGAACGGAGCTCGGGTCGCGGCGGGCACGGCGGAGCAGATGGCAAGCTTCCGTCACGACCGCCTCGCACGTGAGAAATGGGCCCGCGAGCGTCTCGAACTGCTCCTTGGCCCACGCGTGGGCGTGATCGTCCCGCGCCAAGGCCGCAACCAGGGGACCCGTGTCGAGCAGAATGATCGTCTGCGG
Source organism: Gammaproteobacteria bacterium (assembly GCA_030038645.1). Taxonomy (GTDB): domain Bacteria; phylum Pseudomonadota; class Gammaproteobacteria; order Steroidobacterales; family Steroidobacteraceae; genus JASHUC01. The sequence goes on along the minus strand of JASHSR010000298.1, from coordinate 1,984 downwards.
CACTGGAAGCGCTACCGCCCGAGATCCTCCAGATAGCGCCGGTTCGAAGAGAGGTCGGGCGGCGTACCGCGGATGCTGCCGATCAAATCGCCCGCCAAGTCAGCTGGGGTGCCCAACTTGGGAGACCGGTCCCGGCGGGTGACGTACTGGCTCATGGCACGTCGCGCGAGCTCGGACTTGCTGATTCGCTCGCGGCGGGCGGTACGGTCGATTTCCCGCTCCAGCTGCTTCGAGATCTTTACGGTGAGGACGTGCACGGCCCCGCTCCACGTGGTAATACCGACTGGCTTACGATCATACCACAAACCTCGGCGTCGATTCGCCGCCACCCGGCGAGGCTCTATATGCACCGCCAGCGTGCGTTCAAGCTTCAAAAGCGCCGCGGAGCCATTCCACTCGCGGGCTCGCAGCGGAGAGGTCGCAGACCACGATCACGTCGAAGCGGGCGCGGAGCTTTGAGAGATCCTTGTGCTGCTGCAGCAGCTGCTGGGCGGCGCGCACGATGCGGCGGCGTTTGAGTCCGTCCACGCTTGCGGCGGCGCCGCCGTAAGCGGCGCTCGATCGCGTGCGGACTTCGACGATGAGCAGGACGTCGCCTTGGCGCGCGACCAAGTCGAGCTCGCCCAGGCGCCGCCGGTAATTCCTGAAGAGGAGCTGCACGCCCTGCGCTTGAAGATAGGCGGCAGCGACGTCCTCGGCCATCGCGCCGATTTGCCGGCGATCGATCCGAGGCTGTGTCGGCCGGATCACGGCCGCCATCAGTGTGGTGCGGACGTCGGTGCCGATGTCGAGGTGGACGTCGGCGCCTGCGTCGGCGGCGAAGTGGGGGCGGAGCGCGGTGTCGGCGTTGCTGCGGGCGCCGGCGCTTGTTGTGGCCCAGGAGCTTGCGTGGACGCCGGGCCTTGTGCGGGCGCGCGACTTTGTGCGGGCGCGGGCTCTTGCGTGGACGCGGGTCCTGGCGCGGGTGCCGGGGGCGAGAGCAGGCGCGGCTGGCCGTCGTGCAATTGCGCCCAATCGAGTTGACGGTGGATGCGGCGATTCGCATCGAGAGTGAGGACGCCGGTCAACCCCTCAATCGAGATGGCGCCACCCGGTGGTGCGGTGCGCAGTACGTTGAGCAGGCGATACGCGTCGAACCCGAATGCAAAGAGCCGGTCGAGCGGGGGGCCCTCCACGGGCCAGGCGCTGGTCGCGGCGGCCTGCACGCTCTCGGCGAGTCCGCCCCCGAGCATCCAGGGCATGTCCGGAAAGCTGAGGCCGTCCAGGTCTTGGTTGGCGTTGGGGTCGGGCTCAAACGAGTCGGACGTGGCGTACGCCGGAACGTCGCCGGCGAAGTAGAACTTGATCTGCGTGCGCAGCAGACGGGCCGTCGGCGCCGCCGCGGCCGCCTCGAAGATGAAATCGATATCGTCGCGGCGCCGGGGCTGAAAGGCGAGCCGAGTGCCCAGAATGGACTCGAGCCGTCTCAATCGGTCGTTGCTGTCGTCGATCCGCAGGACGCCCGTGATGACGGGCGCGAAGTCCGTGAGCGTGGGATCGAACCGCGCGGTGTCGAGGAGGACTCCGCCGCCCGCGGTGAGCTCCGTCTTGAACGCGGTCAGCACACGAGTGCCCCAGTCCCCGAGAGGCGCGAGCGCGATGCCGTGCCGGTGTCCGTCCGCGAGAATTCGGCGCGCGACCTCGCGCGCTTCCTCCTCCGGCGACAGGGCGAACTGATAGAACCCGGGCGGCGCGGCCTGCTCGGCGGGAAGAAAGTTGAGCGCGAGCACCGGCGGTCGAGGCGTGCGCAAAGTGGCGGCGGCCAGGACAGCCTCGCGCGTGAGCGGACCCACGATGAAGTCCGCGCCGTCCCGCGTGGCTTGGTCCACCGCCTCCGCGACGCTCGCGGTGCCCGTGTCGTAGATGCGGATGTGCGGGCGCTCGCCGGGCGGGCTCACGTAGTAGGCGGTCATGAAGCCGTCGCGCACCGTCGCCGCGGCGCTTG
>JASHSR010000297.1 GCA_030038645.1 Gammaproteobacteria bacterium | reverse complement strand
TGGCCCTCGGGAGAGCGGAAGTCGGGATTGAGGCGGACGAGCTCATCGAGCGTCGTGCGGGCGGCTGTTGCGTCGCCCTTGCCGAACTGAGCCTTGGCGAGCCCGAGCATGATGTTCGGGTCTTGCGCGTAGAGGCCCGTCAGGATCTGCTTGTAGACGCCGATCGCCTCGTCGTAGCGGCCGTGCCGCGCCAGCTCGTCCGCGTAGCGCTGCCGGCTCGCCACATCGCCGGTCACTCGAGCCTCGCTCTCGTAGCGGCGGAGGTCCGCGCCGGGATCGAGCGCTCGCTTCATCCCGCGCGCCGTGCGCCGGGCGGCTCTGCTGCGAAACAGCTCCGGCACTAGCTCGACGGCGATGTAAGCGAGGGATCCGGCGCCGGGCAGCAGCAGCAGGACCCAGATCCAGAGGAAGTTACGTCCCGTCTTGATGGCGTGGATGATGAGCACGACCTCAATGACGATCGAAACCAGCAGCAGCGACATGCCAACCCTCTCGAGACTCGACCACATAGGTTACTGTCCCTCGGGCGTAATCTCCACGAAACGGCTCACGCCGCGACCGCCCCGCGAGCGGCATCGGCCGGCCGGGCCGGTGCAGCCCGAGCCTTGCTGGTATTCTTGGCGCGTGAATCGCGCACATCGGGTGGTCTCACTCCGCGCCGGAGTGCTCGGCGCCGTGGCGGCGGCTCTCGGGTGGCTCGCGCTCGGCTCCGTCGCCGCTCGCGCGGCGGACAGTGGAAAATCCTCGCTCGCGGACCCTCAATCATCGCCCGCCGCGCCGCCGCACCGTCTGAGGATCGGGCTGGTGCTGTCGGGCGGCGGCGCGCGCGGAGCCGCGCACATCGGCGTGCTGAAGGTGCTCGCCCAGATGCACATCCCGATCGACGCCATCGCCGGCACGAGCATGGGCGCCGTGATCGGAGGCCTCTACGCGAGCGGGCTCTCGCCGAGCGAGATCGAGTCGGTCATGGACTCGGTGAACTGGGACGATGCATTCAGCGACGTGCCGCCGCGCAAGGAGCTCAGCTTCCGCCGCAAGGAGGAGGAGCGCCAATTCCCGATGAAGCTTCCGCTCGGCATCCGGGGCGGGAGGCTGCGGCTGCCGAGGGGCCTCATCGAGGGGGAGACCCTAACGAGGATACTGCGGCGGTTGACGCTCCCCGTCTCGGGAATCAAGAGCTTCAACGATCTGCCCACGCCGTTCCGCGCGGTCGCGACCGACCTCTCGACAGGCGAGCCGGTCGTCATGCGCGCGGGCGATCTCGCCACCGCGATGCGGGCGAGCCTATCGGCACCGGGCGTCTTCAGCCCCGTCGAGCGTGAAGGGCGGCTGCTGGTCGATGGCGGGATCGCCGAGAACTTGCCGATCGACGTCGCGCGCGAGATGCACGTGGATGTGCTGATCGTCGTCGATGTCGGCTTTCAGCTGTATCCGCGCAACAAGCTCGTGAGCCCGGCGGCGATCTCGAACCAGATGCTCGCCATTCTCATCCGCCGCGAGTCCCAGCGGCAGCTCTCCACTTTGACGTCGCGCGACGTCCTCATCACGCCGCAGCTGGGGGATGCGTCGTCCTTCGACTTTCGCATCGTGAAGCGAGCCATCGCCCTCGGCGAGCAGGCCGCGAGCGCGGCGGCGCCGCGCCTGAAGGCGCTCGAGGTGAGTCCGCAGGCGTACGCCGACTACGTCGCCCAGCGCCAGACCGAGCGCGACCATCTGCCGACGATCCAGTTCGTGCGCGTGAGCACCGACTCGCAGCGGTACGCGCCGTCGCTGCACGCGCTGTTCGACGACCTCATCGGCAAGCGACTCGATCCGAAGGTCGTGGACAGCCGGATCACGGACCTCTACGGGCGGGGCGACCTCTCGATCCTCGATTACCGGGTCGAGAACGACAACGGCGAGGAGGGCCTCGACCTCTCGGCGCAGCGCCACTCCTACGGCCCGGACTACGTGCGCTTCGGCTTGAGCCTGCAGGACGACTTCCAAGGCAACGCCTTCTACAACGCCGAGGCGCTTCTCGTGATGTCGGAGCTCACCTCCACGGGCTCGGAGTGGGTGTGGGATCTGCAGGAGGGCGTCTCGCCGCACATCTACTCGGAGTTCTTCCTGCCGCTCTCGAACTATTGGACGTACTTTATCCTGCCGAATTTCGAGTACTCCGCCACGAACGTGCCGCTGATCAACGGCGCCGAGCAGCAGACGGCCAACTTCCGGCTCCGCAACTTCAATTATGGGCTCGACTTCGGCCGCCAGCTCGGCAACTGGGGCGAGGCCCGCGTCGGGCTGCTGCACGACGAGGGCACCTCGTACGTGCGCATCGGCGATCCGGATCTGCCGACGACGCACTTCAGGGACTACGGCTTCTTCGTGCGCTTCTCGTACGATCAGCTGGACGATGTGGACTTTCCCCACTCCGGCGAGCTCGCGACCGTACAATGGAACAGCGAGAACAGCTGGGTGAAGGAGGAGGGTGCGGCCGGATCGGAGAATCCGCTCAATCAAGTCACCCTCAACTGGCTCGGAGCCGCGTCGTTCGGCCGCGAGACGGCCGTCCTCTGGGCGACCGGAGGCACGACACTCAATGAGACCGCCCCGCTCGATCTGCACACGCAGTTCATGCTCGGCGGGCTGTTCAACCTCTCCGGCCTGCCGGCCCAATCGCTCGCGGGCTCGAACTTCGGGATCGCTCGCCTGCTGCTCTACCGCAAGATCGGCAGCGGCGGGGAGGGGCTCCTCGATTTCCCCGCCTACGTGGGCTTCTCGCTCGAGGCCGGGAACGTCTGGCAGGAGCGGCAGAGCGTTGACTTCGGCTCCGTGCGCAAGGACGGGAGCGTGTTCCTCGGGCTCGACACGCCGCTCGGGCCCGTGTATCTCGCGACGGGGGTCGATCAGAGCGGCACGGAGGCGTTCTACCTCTTCCTCGGCCGCACGTTCTGACTGTCCGGCCGTTCGCGCGGAGGTGCCCGCCCCGGCCGTCGTAGGCCGCCGCGCTCCCCGGTCCATCCGAAAGCCGTTGTGGCCCGCCGCAACGGGGCCGCAGGTCCGCTCGCCGCTACAGCCCGCGGCTCTCGGCGAGCTTCTCGACCTTCTCGAAGACGAGCGACGGCCGGTCGCCCGACCGCGAGTATTCGTGACGGCGGCTCATCTCCTCGAGCGCCGCGTCGCGCTCCTCGCGGGTGGCGTACCAGTGATTGCGGCTCCACTGCGGACCGAGCAGCTTGCGGAACGGATCCCCGGGCGGAAGGCTGACGCGGACGCCGTACGGCTGCAACTTCTCAATCGGAGGCGCGCGGAGGTTGTGCGCTTGGTTGATTCCCATGGCGCAAGCTTATCGAGATCGCGGCCGGGGAGGGAAGAGCACTCCCGACGGCCACTCGGGCCTTCAGGCCGGAGCGGCTGCGATCACGATGGATTTTCTCGTCCCGGTAGATGATTTCCAGGCTCTTGCGCAGCACGGCCGACTGCGGGGCGAGCTTGAGGCCGACGAGGATGTCCGCGACCGCCGCGTCGTAGCGCTCCTGCGCGGTGAATACCGCTGCGCGGTTGTTATAGGCCCGCCAGTTGTTCCCGTCGAGGGCGATCGACGTGTCGCACTCGGCGAGCGCCTCCTCCAGGCGGTGCAGGAGCACGTAGCCGGCGCAGAGATTGGCATGCGCCGCAGCTTGATCCTGCACGGGGCTCGGGTACTTGAGCCCCGCCAGCGTGAGCCGCACGCCGTCTTCCGCGCGACCCTCCGCGAGTGCCGTGGCGCCCGCTGCGAGGAGCGAGCTCTGGAGTCCGATGACCGTATTGCTCGTGGGACTCTCCGCCGCATGCTCGGCGCTCGATGCGGCGGCGCCGGCGAGGGCGATGAGCGCGAGCGTGGCAAAGGTCATGGAGGGAGCTCAGCCTGCCGGCCGCAGAGCATGGAATGGGGCCGCACGCTCGTCAAGGACGGGTTCCCGGCACGGCTTGTCTTGGGCGGCACGCATGCGCACACTGGTCCGACCCGCTACCTTGCCGGAGCGCCGCACGATGGCTCTTTTTCGCACGAAAGCGCAGATGCCCTCGCCGGAGGAGGCTCTGCCCGGACGCCCGACGCCGCTCCGAGTGCCCGAGACGCACTATGTGAACGGGCGGCGCATGGTTCCGCCGTTCCCGGCGGGTCTGCACGAAGCGATCTTCGCGCTCGGCTGCTTCTGGGGCGCCGAGAAGCACTTCTGGCAGCTGCCGGGCGTCTACTCGACCGCCGTCGGCTATGCGGGCGGCCACACCGCCAATCCCACATACGAAGAGGTGTGCACCGGCCGAACGGGCCATGCGGAGGTCGTGCGCGTCATCTTCGATCCGGCGAAGATCTCGTATCGGCAGCTCCTCGAGGAGTTCTGGGAGAGCCACGATCCGACGCAGGGCATGCGCCAGGGCAACGACACCGGCACGCAGTATCGCTCGGCCATCTACGTGCTGAGCGCCGAGCAGCGCAAAGCCGCGGAGGAGTCGCAGCAGGCGTTCCAGGCGAGATTGACCGCCGCCGGCTTCGGCGCCATCACGACGGAAATCCGCGAGGCCCCGGCCTTCTACTACGCGGAGGACTATCACCAGCAGTACCTCGCGAAGAATCCCGGCGGGTACTGTCCGGATCACTCGTGCGGGGTCACCTTCAAATCCTCGAAGTGACAGCCGGATCACGAGCAGCCGTTGCAACTACCGGAAGAAGACACCATGCAGGAATCCCCGTTCGTGTTGCTGCATCGGCTGGCGATCGGGTATGCGATCCCGCGTTGCCTGCACGCCATCGCCGAGATCGGCATCGCAGATCAGCTGGAGGATGAGCCGAAGACGGCCACGGCTCTTGCCTCCGCGGCAGGAGTCCACGCGGAGCCTCTCGAGCGCGTGATGCGCCTGCTCTGCGCTCACGGCGTTTTCGAGTGGCGGTCGGGCCGCTTTGCGCACTCGGCCGCGTCGCGTCTCCTGCGCAAGGACCACCCGCAGTCTCAGCGCCCCGCCGTGCGGATGCTGGGGCGCGCCTGGCAGCTCCGCGTGTTCGAGGAGCTCGAATATACGGTCCGGACCGGCCGTCCGAGCGCCGAGAAGGTGATCCCGAACGGCTTCGGCTACTTCGCCGAGCACCCCGAGGAAGGGCAGCTGTTTGACGCCGCGATGACAGTAATGGCGTACGACGTCATCCCGAGCGTGCTGGCGGCGTATGACTTCTCCCCGTTTCCCGTGATCGGCGACATTGGCGGGGGGCGCGGGCACCTCCTTGCGGCAATACTGCAGGCGACGCCAAACGTCGGGGGCGTCGTTTTCGATCTGCCGGGCGTGATTGCCAGCGAGCCGGCGCCTCCGTCGCATCGACTGGAGCGCAGATCGGGCGACTTCTTCAAGGACGATCTGCCGGCTTGCGACTGCTACGTGCTGAAGGACGTGATCCACGACTGGGGCGATGAGGACGCGAAGCGGATCCTCGTGGCCGTGCGCCGCGCGGCTCGAGGCGGAGCCAGGGTCCTGCTTCTGGAGACTCTCTACGAGGACGGCGGGAATTTGGAGTTCGTGACGCTGTTCGACGTGCACATGATGCTGGCCGGCGGCAAGCAGCGCACGCGATCGGAATTCGAGCGGCTCTATCGCGAAGCGGGCTGGCGCCTCGAGCGAGTGATTGGCACCCGCTCCCGGCTATCGATCGTCGAGGGCGTCGCGATTTGAGGAATCCAAACGGTGGGGAGCCTCCACCTGATCCGCAAGGCGCCGCGACCCCGGCCCGGGGCGTGTGCAGCCCCGAGGCTGCGCAAGACGAGCCAGCCCGCGGAAGGGGAGGCAGGCCCCGGGGCGCACAGGGTGAATGCGACTGCCGTGAGGATGTGCCGCTACCCGGTTGCAAACGCTGATAATTTCGTGCCTCGGCCCGCGCGGTCCCGCGCACGGCCCCCGGGGCGGCCTCAGCCAGGCGCCCGTGCGGCGATGCACGACCGATCGGAGCCAAATCGGCCGTATTTCATTCCGATCAGGCCCCTAAATGTGGTTAGAATGAGACCGCACCATCGACGGGCGGGTTCTGTTCGCATCGACCGCTATGCCGAAGTCTGCTGACTTCTCCTCCGCCAGCGTCGCGGTCCGGCCGTGGGACGCGCGGCTGGCGCGCCTGATGGTCGCACCGCTCAAGCATAGCCGCGTCACGCCGAACCATCTCACCACCGTTCGGCTGTTGGTCGGCCTCGCTGGCGCTGCCGCTTTCACGCCCGGAACGTACGGCTGGTCGAACCTCGCCGCGCTGCTGCTGGTGCTCTCGAATTTCCTCGATCACGCCGACGGCGAGCTCGCGCGCCTCAGCGGCAAGACGAGCCGCATCGGGCACCTGTACGACCTCGCGAGCGATGCCGCCGTGACGATCCTGCTCTTCGTCGCGATGGGCGTGGGGGTGGGCACCCAGCCCGCGACCGGGTTCGTGCTCGGGCTCGGCGTGCCGCCTGCCGCGCTCGGCGCGATCGCGGGAATCGCCGTCGCGCTGATCTTCTTCCTGCGCATGCGCATCGAGGAGATGGCCGGCAAGGCGGCGAGCCGGCAGGCGTCGCTCGGTGGGTTCGAGACGGAGGACATTCTGTATCTGCTTCCCCTCGTGACCTTGTGCAACGGCGTCACGCCGTATCTGATCGCCGCCTCGGTCGGTGCGCCGCTGTTTGCCGCGTGGGTGGTGGTCGACTATCGACGCGTGCTGCGCCGCGTGAAGCTGCCGGTCGCCGATTCGACATCCGGGACGGGCCTCGCCTGATCGGGCTTTCTACGAATCTGGAAGGCGAGCGCCGGCCCGCCGTTGCGGCCGGGTCTGCATCTCGGCCCGATCCCGATCGAGCGATGCGGGAGCGGCTGCGTGACCTCGAGGCGCAGCCGCTGCGCCGGGAGTTCGTGCGGCAGGGCGCGTTTCTCTACCTCCCGGAATTCCTGCCGCGGGAGACCGTGGCGCAGCTCGTGTCCGCCGTTGCCGCGGTCCGCGGGTCGGTCAACCGCAATTACCTGCCGGGCCACAAGCAAGGCGGCAGTGTCGGCCGCCATACGATAGATGAGCTTGCGCCCTTCATCGCCGAGCTGTATCGCTCGCCGGCGCTCGCCGGCTGGCTCGAGCAGGTATCGGGCGAGCGCCTGCATCCCTCGCCGCCCGAGGATCCGCACGCCTACGCGCTCTACTTCTACACGCGACCCGGCGACTACATCGGCTGGCACTACGACACCTCTTACTACGCGGGGCGCCGCTACACGTTGCTGCTCGGGGTGCTCGATGAGTCGTCGTGCCGCCTCGACTACGAGCTGCACACGCGGGAGCGCGGCGTGGCGCCCGTGGCAGGCTCCGTCCGCATCCCTCCCGGCGGCGTGGTCTTCTTCGACGGGGACGCTCTGCGCCATCGCATTACGCCGCTCGGCGAGAACGAGGTGCGGGTGTCGCTCACCTTCGAGTACGTCACCGACCCGAAGATGCGCCCGGGGTGGCGGTTGATCTCGAACATGAAGGACGCGCTCGGATACTTCGGCTTTCGCCAGGTCTTTCGCCGGCGGAAGCGGGGCGCGCCTTGACGCGCTCGGCGTTCTGGTTGCTGACGGCGGGCGCGCTGCTGTTTGCGGGCGTGCTCGTCTCGCACGGCCTGGGGCCTGTGTTCGCGACGCTCGCCATGGCGGGCTGGGGCCTGCTGCTCGTCGCGGCGTTTCACGGACTGCCGCTCCTGCTCGATGCCGCGGCGATCTGCGCGCTGTTCGACGCCACGGTGGCGCGCGGCTCCTGGAGCGATGCGCTGCTCGCCCGCTGGGCCGGCGAATCGGCGAACAGCCTGATGCCCATCGGCCAGGTCGCGGGGCCGGTCGTGATGGCCCGCTGCCTCTCGCACCGTGGGATGCCCATGCAGGACTCCGTGGCGGCGATCACGGTCAGCACCACCCTGCAGGGGCTCGCGCAGGTCGTCTTTGCTCTGATCGGCGTCGCCTCGCTCACGATGCAAGCGGGTCTCGACCTGCACGCGACCCGCTCGCGGCACGCGGTGGGCTGGTCCTTGCTCGTCGCCGGCATCGTCCTCGCAGTGCCGGTGGTGCTGTTCTACCTCGTTCAACGCCGCGGGCTCTTCGGCCGATCGATGCACGCCATCGCCCGATTCTGGGGCCGGCGCGATTGGTCACAGCTCACGAGCCGCGCCGAGGCGATCGACCTTGCGGTCGAGAAAACCTACGTCCGCGGAGGACGTACGCTCGCGAGCTTCGTGCTGAGCCTCGCCGGCTGGCTCGTCGGGACGGGCGAGGTCTATCTGATCCTGCAATTCATCGGATCGCCGGTCGGATGGGTCGATGCCCTGATGCTCGAGAGCCTCGGGCAGGCGATTCGCGGAGCGGCGTTCGCCATTCCCGGCGCGCTCGGCGTGCAGGAGGGCGGGTATCTGCTGCTCGCGCCCTTCGCGGGATTGCCGCCCGATGCGGCGCTCGCCCTGTCGCTCGCCAAGCGCGCGCGCGAGATTCTGCTCGGCCTGCCCGGCCTGCTGTATCTGTACGTCTCCGAGCGGGGCTGGCGCCGCCGCGTGGCGTGCGCGACCGCCGGAGACTGAGGGCAGAGCGGCTCGCAGGTCCCAGGGGCTCGGGAGGCGGCGCGCCGCGCGTTTTTGTAATATTCCCGCTCCGGGCACTCGAGAGGACTTCATGCGCGCCATCATTCTCGCGGCGGGTCGCGGCTCGCGCCTGCGCCAAGCCGCGGACCAGCAGCGGCCCAAGTGCCTGATGCAGTTCGGCGGCAGAAGCCTGCTCGAGCGGCACTTGGTGCTGCTCAGGAAGGCCGGCGTCGAGGAGGTCGTCCTGGCGCTCGGCTTCCGCCACGAGCTCATCGAGGCCGAGCTCGACCGCCTCGCCTGGCGGCCGCGGCCGCAGATCGTGCTGAACGCGAAATTCGAGCTCGGCAGCGTGCTCACCGTGCATACGGCCGCGGATGCGCTCACCCGCGGGGGCGACGTTCTGCTCATGGACGCCGACGTGCTATATCACGAGCGCATCATGACCGCGCTCGCAGCCGGGAACCCGCCCCGCAACCGACTCCTGATCGACCGGGAATTCGAGCCTGGCGAGGAGCCCGTCAAGCTCTGCGTGCGCAACGGCGTGCCGGTCGAGCTGCGCAAGCAGCTCGCGTCCGGGCTGCAATACGACACCATCGGGGAGTCCGTGGGCTTCTTCCGGTTCGACGAGGCGCAGGCGCGCCGGCTCGCGGCGCTCGCCGCCGCCTACGTCGAGACGGAGCGCGCTCACCTGCCGCACGAGGAGGCGGTTCGCGATCTGCTCCTCGAGCGCGGCGGGAGCTTCGAGGTCGCCGACATCACCGGACTGCCCTGGATCGAGATCGATTTCCCCAACGACGTGGCGCGCGCGGCGAACGAAGTGCTGCCACAACTGTAGTCGCTGTCATGGCCGTACGAATCAAAGCTGTACCCAAGGCACCCGCCGTCCCGGCGCTCGATCGTCCTGTCCCGCGCCACGATACGATGACGCGCAGCGCGAAATTGCGTGAGATGCTCCTCAGCGACCGGCTGGAGTTCCTGATGGAAGCGCACAACGGGCTTTCGGCCCGCATCGTGCGCGAGGCCGGCTTCCGCGGGATCTGGGCGTCGGGACTCACCATCTCCGCACAATTCGGCGTGCGCGACAACAACGAAGCGAGCTGGACGCAGGTCGTCGAGATGCTCGAGTTCATGGCGGATGCGAGCGACCTGCCCATCCTGCTCGACGGCGACACCGGCTACGGCAATTTCAACAATCTGCGCCGCCTGGTGCGCAAGCTCGAGCAGCGCGGGATCGCCGGCGTCTGCATCGAGGACAAGCAGTTTCCGAAGACCAACAGCTTCTTGAACGGCGAGCGTCAGCCGCTCGCCGATATCGGGGAATTCGCGGGCAAGATCGCGGCCGGCAAGGACACGCAGCGCGACCCGAGCTTCTCGATCGTCGCGCGGGTCGAGGCGCTGATCGCCGGCTGGGGCATGGACGAGGCGTTGCGGCGAGCCGAGGCTTACCGGCGGGCCGGCGCCGACGCGATCCTGATCCACAGCAAGCTCACCAAGCCCGATGAGATCGTCGCGTTCGCGCGCGAATGGGCGGGCCGCTCGCCGCTCGTGATCGTGCCGACGCGCTACTACAGCACGCCGACCGAGGTGTTCCGCCAAGCGGGCATCAGCGTCGTCATCTGGGCCAACCACATGGTGCGGGCGGCCGCCGCCGCGATGCAGAGCGTCGCGAAGGAGATCCAGGCGAGCGAGACGCTGGTGAACGTCGAGGACCAGATCGTGCCGGTTGCGGAGATCTTCCGCCTGCAGGACGCCGATGAGTATTCCGCCGCCGAGCGGCAGTACCTCACGACGCCCGACTCGTCGCGTGCGGCGGTCGTGCTTGCAGCAAGCCGCGGCCGAGGTCTCGAGGCGGTCACGGCGAATCGGCCGAAGGTCATGCTGCCCATCGCAGGTAAACCGCT
>JASHSR010000296.1 GCA_030038645.1 Gammaproteobacteria bacterium | reverse complement strand
GGCACATTCGGCTTCGGCGCGCCGGCCGCACGATTCTTCGGGACATCGACTGGACGATCTCGCCGGGGGAGCGCTGGATCCTCGCGGGCTCGAACGGCGCCGGCAAGACGCAGCTGCTGAAGCTCGTCGCAGGCAGCGTTTGGCCCACGCCGACGGGCCGAGAGTGGCGCCGTTATCGGTGGCGCGGCGAGCTCTATCGCACGCCGCTCGGAGTGAAAGAGGAGATCGCCTACATCGGGCCCGAGCGCCAGGACCAGTACGAGCGCTACGGCTGGAACCACACCGCCGAGCAGGTCGTCGGCACGGGACTTCATCGCACCGATATCCCGCTCGATCCGCTCACCGGCCCGCAGCGGCGCGCCGTCGCGGCGCTGCTCGGCCGGCTCTCGCTATCGCACCTCGCCGAGCGCCGCTTTCTCACGCTCTCCTACGGCGAGCGCCGCCTCGTGCTGCTCGCGCGCGCGCTCGCGGCGCGGCCGCGGCTGCTGCTGCTCGATGAGCTGCTCAACGGGCTCGATGCGGTGAATCACGCCGCGGCGCTCCGCTGGCTCGACCGCAGCCGCCGCTCGCCCCTGCCCTGGGTGCTCGCGACGCATCGCCTGGAGGATGTTCCGCGGAGCGCCACTCACGCGCTCGTGCTCGATGCCGGCCGCATCGTCTACCGCGGCCGTCTCTCGCGCGCTCGCCTGGGCCGTTGGCTCGGTGTCCCCGCGCCCGCACGATCGCACGTCGCCGCCGCGCGATCGAGCCCAGGCACCCCACGGTCGAGCGCCGGCGCTTGCCCGGCGAGCGTAGCTCGCGGACCTTCTGCCGGCCGGCGCCTCGGGCGCCGCGAGCGGATGCTCGTCCGCTTGACGCACGCGTCGGTGTACCTCGATGGGAGCCCCGTGCTGCAGGATCTATCGGTCGAGATCGGGCGCGGCGAGTCGTGGGTCGTTCACGGACCGAACGGCTCCGGCAAGTCGACGCTCCTCAGGACGATCTACGGCGATCATTCCGTCGCGGCGGGCGGCCACATCGAGCGCGCCGGCATCGAGCCCGGCGTTCCTCTCGAGCTGTTCAAGCGCACGGTGGGCTTCGTCGCTCCGCACTTGCAGTCGTCGATGGCCGCCACGCGCAGCGTGCTCGGGCTTGGGAAACCCAGCGCGGAGGGCGCTCGGCCCTGGGTCGAGGCCGAGCCTCGGGATCTAACGGTGAGCGAGGCTGTCCAATCGGGCCTGCATGCCAGCATCGGCCTCGATGAGCCGGCGAGCCTCGAGGATCGGCGGGCGGCGCGGCGGGCGCTCGCGGCTTTCGGGCTCGCCGCGCTCGGCTCGCGCACCTTGCGCGAGCTTTCCTACGGGCAGCTGCGGCGCGTACTGTTCGCGCGAGCGTGGGTCAACCGCCCGCAGCTGCTGCTGCTCGACGAGCCGTTCGCGGGCGTCGATGCGGCGACGCGCCACCGCCTGCTGCGCGAGCTCGCCGCGATCGCGGCGGGCGGCGCCGCGATCGTGATGGCGACGCACCGCCGGCAGGAGTGGCCCTACGGCGTGACGCACGAGCTGGAGTTGCGTGAAGGCCGCGGCCGCTACTGCGGGCCGGTCAGAGTGAGCCGCGGCGGGGAGTGAGGAGCCGGAGTGAAGTCGCCTCTCAGAGTTCTGTTCTGCGTCTCGATCATCGACGTGCTGGGGTTCGGCGTCCTCATTCCGCTCATCCCCTACATGGGCGAGCGCTTCAACGCGAGTCCGGAGGTCATCACGGCCATACTCGGCAGCTACTCGCTCTGCCAGTTCATCGCGGCGCCCTTCTGGGGGCGCATGAGCGACCGGCACGGCCGCCGCGCCATCCTGATGTCGAGCCTCGGCGGCGCCTGCCTCTCCTACGCGGTCCTCGCCGTCGCGAACGGGCTCGGGCTGCTACTCCTCTCGCGCATGCTCGCCGGATTCATGGCGGGGAACCTCGCGGCGGCGTTCGCTTACGCATCCGACGTGAGCACACCGCAGGAGCGGGCGCACTCCATGGGCATCGTCGGAGCGGCCATCGGCGTGGGCTTCATGGTCGGCATTCCCGTCGGCGGCACGCTCTCCGGCAACGACGCGGCCACCGCGAACTTCGTGCGCCCGGCGCTCGTGTCGGTCGCGCTCAGCCTGCTCGCCATCCTGCTCGTCAAATTCAAGCTGCCGGAGAGCCGCATGCCCGCCGAGCGCGCACAAAGGCGCGAGCGCGGCGCAAGTCCCCTGCGCCTGCTGCGCGAGCGCGCCGCGCTGCGCTCCATCGCGGGCGCCGCGCTGCTCGTCGTGTGCTCATACGGCATCCTGGAGTCGATCTTCGTCATCTGGGCCTTCGGCCGGTTCGGCGTCGGGCCGCGGACCGTCGGCCTCGCGCTGTTCGGAGTCTCGCTGCTCACGGTGCTGATGCAGGGCGGCTTCATCCGGGCGCTCGTCCCGCGGCTCGGCGAGGCCGTTCTCGGCGCCCTCGGCGTGCTCGCCTACGCGCTGGGGCTCGTCATCGTCGCCGTCGCGGGTCACAGTGTGCCGCTCGTCGGCGTGGGGCTCGCGCTCGCGGGGCTCGGGATGGGCGCGTTCACGCCGTGCGCGTCGGCACTCGCCTCGAAGCAATCGAGAGAGAGCGACCGCGGGGCCGTCATGGGGACGTACCAGGCGAGCACGAGCCTCGCGCGGGTGATCGGGCCGTTCGTGTCGGGCTATCTCTACGAGATTCTCGGCCCCGACTCTCCCTTTCTCGTGGGCGCCTTCATCACGCTTCCGGCGATATGGCTGCTGCTGCGCTCGCGGCGCCGCGCGCCCGATGCGGAGCCTGCGGCGGCGGCTACAGAGTCAGCTCCGTCTCGAAGATCGACACTGCCTGGCCAATGATCCACACGCCGTCGAGCGAGCCCTCTCGGAACTCGAGCTCGACGTCCACCCGGCCCGGGCGACTCATGTAGTGCCCCTGGGCGCCCGAGAAGGAGGCCCGCTCGCCGTGGCGCGGCAGCAGCTCGTAGTGGGCGAGGTACGCGCCGAGCAGGCCATGGGCGTTGCCGCTCACCGGATCTTCCGGGATGCCGAGCGCCGGGCAGAACATGCGGGACTCGGTGAGGCAATCGCTCTGCCGCGCGGAGAGCGTGAAGACGAAGTATCCCGCGGCCCCGATCTGGGCCGAGAGCGTCGTGAGCCGCGCGAAGTCGGGCTTCAGCTGCTTCAGCTGCTCGTGGCCGCGCACCGCGACCAGCAGCCGCGTGCTGCCCGCCCCGACGATCTGCAGCGGGCAGCGCACGTCGAGGTCATCGGACGCGAGCGCCAGGGAGTCGAGCACGGCGAGACGCTCCCGGTCGTTGAGCTCCCGGCCGAGCGGCGGGCGGCTCTGGCGAACGGCGATGCGCCGCTCGACGCCGGAGCCGCGAATCTCGATGTCAACCAGGCCCGCTCGGGATTTCTGGCGGCGGCGGCCCTCGCTCTCGCGCCCGCGGGAGAGCACATAGTGCGCCGCGACGGTCGCATGGCCGACGAAGCCGACCTCGGTGCGCGGCGTGAAGAAGCGGGCGCGCACGTCGTGGTCCGGAGCGTCGGCGGAGAGGATGAACGCGGTGTCGGCGTTATTGAGCTCGCGAGCGATCGCGAGCATCTCCGTATCCTCGAGCCCGTCCGCATTCAGGACGACGCCGGCCGGATTGCCGGTGAAGCGTCGGTTGGTAAAGGCGTCGACCTGATGAATCTGTATTCTGCGTGCCATCGCCGTAAGTCTCGCAACCGCGGCGTACGTCCATTCTAGTACTGCGGCGGGAGCCGCAGGAGGTGTATTCTATGGACATCGGAGTCGAAATCAGCCTCTATCCGCTCGCGCAAGACTACCGGCAGCGCATCGGGGCGTTCCTCGAGCGCTTGCGAGCGGACGGCCGCTTGAAGGTCGTCACCACGAGCCTCAGCACCCAAGTCTTCGGTCCCTACGAGGAGGTTCTCGGCGCGCTCGGTCGCGAGATGCGGACGACCTTCGGCGAGGTGGACCGGGCCGTGTTCGTCATGAAGGTCTTCGGTCCGCTCGCGCCCGCGGGAGCGTGACGCGCGCGGCCGCGAGGCGCCATGGTCCGCTCGGCATCGAGACGCCACGGCCCACCCGGTGTCGGGACGCCGTGATCCGCCCCTATTCGAGGCGGCAAAGTCCTCGGGGCTGCGCTGGCGCTCGACCAGCGAGACCGGCAGACTATCGATT
>JASHSR010000295.1 GCA_030038645.1 Gammaproteobacteria bacterium | reverse complement strand
CGCCGGTGTTCGAGTAGACCTCGGTGTCGAGCACGAGGACGTTCACGTCCCGGCCGCTCGCGAGGACGTGATCGAGCCCGCCGTAGCCGATGTCGTAGGCCCATCCGTCTCCGCCGACGATCCAGATGCTGCGGCGAACGAGATGATCGACGACCGCGAGCAAGTCGCGAGCGGCGCTGCCGCGAGCCGCGTCCTCGCGCGTGGCGCCGTGTCCGGCGTCCTCGTGCTCGGCGAGAGCGGACAAGCGCGCCTTGATCTCGTCCACGCGCGCCCGCTGCGCGCGAATCTCCGAGTCCCGGGCTTGCGGCGCCGAGAGGGTCGAATCCACGAGTGCATCGCCGAGCCGCGGCCTGAAGGCCTCGAGCGCGAGCCTCGCGCACTCGAGCTGCTTGTCCGCCGC
The DNA here is from genome assembly GCA_030038645.1 of Gammaproteobacteria bacterium. Lineage (GTDB taxonomy): Bacteria > Pseudomonadota > Gammaproteobacteria > Steroidobacterales > Steroidobacteraceae > JASHUC01. Next base: position 7,999 of record JASHSR010000295.1, on the reverse strand, counting down.
CAGGCGAAAGCCGAGTCCGAATTCCGCGGCGTCCTCGAACAGCGAGTTCGACCACGCCGGACCGCGTCCCTCGCGGTTCCGGCTCCAGGGCGTCGTGGGCAAATTGGCTCCGTAGATCGAGGAGCAGCCGGTCGCATTGGCGACCATCATTCGGTCGCCAAACAGCTGTGAGAGCAGCTTGAGGTACGGCGTCTCGCCGCAGCCGGCGCACGCTCCGGGAAACTCGAATAGCGGCTCGAGAAACTGGACGCCGCGGACGTTGGCAAAATCGACTCGCGTCCGGTCGTTGACGGGCAGCCGCTCGAAGAATGCGATATGGGCGCGCTCCGTCTCGACGAGCGGCGCCTTCGGCGCGAAGTTGATCGCCTTGATCGCGGGCTCCGAGGGGTCCGCGGCCGGACAGGACTCGATGCAGATTCCGCACCCGGTGCAGTCCTCCACGTAGACCTGCAGGCTGAAGCGCACGTCGGGGAACCCGCGGCCGTTGATCGGCGCGGACTTGAAGTCGTGCGGAGCGCCGTCGAGCCGCGACGAGTGGAAGTACTTCGCGCGGATCACGCTGTGCGGACACACGATGCCGCAATGGCCGCACTGGATGCAGAGGTCCGGCCGCCAGACAGGGACCTGGTCCGCGATGTTGCGCTTCTCCCAGACCGCCGTGCCCGATGGAAACGTGCCGTCCACCGGGAGAAGGCTCACCGGAATCTCATCGCCGAGTCCCTCGAGCATCTTCGCAGTCACTTCACGCACGAACTGGGGCACGGCCGCGCCGCACACCCCGTCCGCGGAGCCGGGCTGCGCCGCCCCACCAGGCGCCTCGGCCGCGCCGGACGGCACGGCGGGCACTCGCTCGATCACGCTGGTGGCCTCGCGCGGGACTCGAACCTCGTGCAGCCGCAAGAGCGTCGCATCGACGGCGGCGAAGTTTCGCTGCACGACTTCCTCGCCCTTGGCCGTGTAGGTCCGGCGGATCGCACTCTTGATCCGCTCGATGGCCTCCTCGCGCGGCAGCACGCCACAGAGCGCGAAGAAGCAGGTCTGCAGCACCGTGTTCGTGTGCCCGTCGAGGCCGGCTTCGCGCGCGACCCGGCTCGCGTCGATGACGAAGAGCCTCAGCCGCCGATCGATGAGCTGCTGCTGCACCGGGCGCGGGAGGCGATTCCAGATCTCATCCGGCCCATGAGGACTGTTGAGGAGGAAGATCGCGCGCTCCGCGGCGAGCTTCAGCACGTCCAGCCGCTCGAGGAAATGAAACTGGTGGCAGGCGATGAAGCCCGCCGAGCCGATGAGATAGGGCGCCCGGATCGGACGCGGTCCGAATCTCAGGTGCGAGACGGTCTGCGCGCCCGACTTGTGGGAGTCGTAGACGAAGTAGCCCTGAGCGTAGAGTCCGGCGTCCTCGGCGAGGATCGCGACGGTGTTCTTGTTCGCGCCGACGGTGCCGTCGGCACCGAGTCCGTAGAACACAGCGCGCACCTCATCGCTCGGCTCGATCGAGTAGCTCGCGTCCACCTCGAGGCTCGTGTGCGATACATCGTCGGTGATGCCGACCGTGAAGCCGTTCTGCGGCTCGGTGCGCTGCAACTCATCGAGGACGGCCTTCACCATGGCCGGGCTGAAGTCCTTCGAGCCGAGCCCGTAGCGCCCGCCGACGATCCTCGGAAGCGTCGCCCGCTGCCCCCTCGAGAACGACTGCGCGAGCGCCTCGACGATATCGAGATAGAGCGGCTCCCCGGGCGCTCCGGCCTCCTTCGTGCGCTCGAGGACCGCGACGGCACGGCAGGTCGCCGGCAGCGCCGCGAGGAAGTCGGCGGCGGAGAACGGGCGGAACAGGCGCACCTGGACGACACCGACCTTCTCGCCTCGTCCGCCGAGCGCCGCCGCCGTCTCCCGTGCGGTCTCGGCCCCCGAGCCCATCATGACGATGACGCGCTCGGCGTCGGGCGCTCCGAAGTATTCGTACAGTCGATATCGGCGGCCCGTGAGCTGCCCGAGATCGTCCATCGCCGACTGCAGGATCGCGGGAACGCGAGCATAGAACGGGGTGACCGTCTCGCGCGCCTGGAAGAACGTGTCGGGGTTGTGCGCCGTTCCGCGAATGAAGGGATGCTCGGGATCGAGCGCCCGCGCGCGATGCGCGCGCACCAGATCGTCGTCGATCATCGCTCGGATCTGCGCATCGCTCAGCACCGTGAGCGTGTTAAGCTCGTGCGAGGTGCGAAACCCGTCGAAGAAGTGCAGGAACGGCACGCGCGAGCGCAGCGTGGCGGCCTGCGCGATGAGCGCGGAATCGTGCGCTTCCTGCACCGAGCTCGACGCGAGCAGCGCAAAGCCGGTGGTCCGCGTTGCCATCACATCCGAATGATCTCCGAAGATCGAGAGCGCCTGCGCGGCCACCGACCGGGCGGCGACGTGGAACACACAGGCGGTGAGCTCGCCCGCGATCTTGAACATGTTCGGGATCATCAGCATGAGCCCCTGCGACGCCGTGAAGGTCGTCGTCAGGGCGCCCGCCTGGAGTGCGCCGTGCACCGCGCCGGCCGCGCCGCCTTCGCTCTGCATCTCCTGCACGACCGGGACGTTGCCCCAGATGTTCTTCACGCCCGCGGCGGCCCACTCGTCGGCGAGCTCCGCCATCGTCGAGGAAGGCGTGATCGGAAAGATGGCGCACACCTCGTTGACGCGATACGCGACATGCGCGACCGCCGTGTTGCCGTCCATGACGGCCTTGCGAGCGTGGGTCGCGAGCGCTCCGTTCCTCGCGGACGTGGGGTCGGATCCGGCGGGCTTCTCCGGCATGAGTCTTCCCTCAGGGCTCGGGAACCATCTCGATGGCATGGCACGGACACTGCTCGAAGCAGACGGCGCAACCCGTGCACTTGAGATAGTCGTATTGGTAGCCGCGTCCCGAACCGAGCTTCACGATGGCTTGCTCGGGGCACGCGGCGTAGCAGCCGTCGCACTCGAAGCAGTGGCCGCATGAGACGCAGCGCTGCGCCTCGTAGTGCGCCTGCGGCTCGGTGAGACCGCCGATGACTTCCTCGAAGCCGCGAACCCGTTGCGCAGGCGGCGCGGCCCGCTGCGGGGCCGGATCGGCATCGCTGTAGACCGGCAGATGCAGCATCTCGAAGCGTGCCACCGTGCGGCTCTTCGGCTCCTCGTAGCGCCGGCCGCGCAGCCACGCGTCGATGTTGCGCGCCGCGCGCTTGCCGTGACCGACCGCAGTCGCGACCGACTGCGTACCGGGAACCATGTCGCCTCCGGCAAAGAGGCCGGGATGCCCGGTCATCATGTCCGGACCGACCCGCACCGCGCCGTCCGCCGCGAGCTCGACTGCGGGCACGCGGCCGAGAAAGCGGCTGTCCGTCTCCTGGCCGACCGCGAGCACGACGGCGTCGGCTGGAAGTGTCTCGTACTGTCCCGTGGGACGGGGCCGTCCCTGCTCATCGAGCTCCATCCGCTCGAGCGTCAGTTCGCGACCCGCGATTTCCTTGATCGTGCTCAGCCACTTGATCTGCACGCCTTCCTCGGTCGCCTCCGCAAGCTCGAACGCGTGCGCCGGCATGTGAGCGCGATCGCGCCGATAGACGATCAGCGTCTCCTCCGCTCCGAGCCTGCGGGCGCTGCGAGCGGCGTCGAGCGCCGTGTCGCCGCCGCCGTAGACGACGACCCGGCGTCCGAGCTGCGGCGCCTGGCTGTCCGTCGTGTGGCGCAGGAGCGAGAGCGCATCGAGCACACGAGGCGCATCGCGCGCCGGAATGTCGACGTGCTTCGCGACGCCTGCCCCCACGGCGAGGAAAACGGCGTCGAATCCTCCTGCCGCCTGCTCCGCCAGAACATCCTCGACGACATGGTTCAACACGATCCTGAGGCCGAGCGCCTCGAGCCGCCCGATCTCGAGCTTGAGCATCTCGCGCGGAAGGCGGTACGAGGGGATCCCGAAGCTCATCATGCCGCCGGGAACGGATTGCGCCTCACGGATCTCGACGAAGTGGCCGAGGCGCAGCAGGTGGTACGCTGCGGCGAGCCCGCTCGGACCCGCCCCTACGATGAGCACTCGCTTGTCGCTCGCTGTCGTGGCGCGCTCGAGCGGCCAATGCTCCTCTGCCGCTCTATCGCCGAGGAAGCGCTCGATCGCGTGGATGCTCACGGGCGCATCGAGTGCGCCGCGGTTGCAAGCGCTCTCGCAAGGGTGATAGCAGACACGCCCCAGGACGGCCGCCATCGGGTTGTCGCGCACGAGCGTGAGCCAGGCCTCGCGGTACCGTCCCGCCTGCGCAAGAGCAATCCAGCCTCGGACATCCTCACCCGCGGGACAGCCCTGCTCGCACGGCGGCAGCAGGTCCACGTACACCGGCCGCCGCGCTCGCACGGGACCGGCCCCGCGGTTGCGCGTCAGATCCACGATCGGAGTCAGATCCGGATGCTGCGCAGTCACTTGCCGTCTCGCTCGCCGTTTTCCGCAGGCCCTTGCACCGAGAGTGAGAACTCTGGGCATCCCCGCGCTCGACGGCAATTGCCGAATCTACGTACCGGTCGAAGTCGCGACGGCTGTAGAAGTACGTATTCTGCATTGCCTGAGAGCGTACGAGCATTCGAGCCGTGCGCCCCCTCCTCGATCTGATTCGCGCGAGACACTCCTCCAGGACCTCATTCAACGCCGAGCGGCGAATCCGACCGCTGCGTCGAGCGATCGAGTGGGCCCACGTGAGGCGCGTCGCAGGGTGTCTGCTCGCGGCAACGGTAGTCGCGCAGGCTCTGGCGGCGCCTCGCGCGCTCATGCCGCCGCAAGCCGGCTCGAGTGAGTCACACGAGCCGGCGCCATCACGCTCCGCCCAGGAGGCGCTTCAGGCCGTCCTGAGCGCGGCTCCCGACGCGAAGCGCGGCGCGAGATTGTTTGTCGTGTGCGCGGCTTGCCATGGATTGCACGCAGAGGGCTCCGCGGAGCGGATGGCCCCCGCCCTCGCCGGGCAGCATCCCCGCGTCATCGCCAAGGAGCTGGTCGACTACCGCTATGGAATTCGGTGGGATTTTCGGATGGAGCGCGTCGCCGCCCGCCACGTCATGCCGCTCGCGCGGGACATCGCCGATATCGCCTTCTACCTGGGCAATCTGCCGTCCGAGCGCACGGACTCGTTGGGCGACGGTGAATGGATCGCCCAGGGCCGGCAGCTGTACACCACGCTGTGCGTCTCCTGCCACGGGCCCGACGGAGCGGGAAGCGATGCGCGATTCATTCCGCGGCTCGCGGGCCAGCGCTACGACTACCTCCTGCGACAGCTGCACGATGTTGTCGAGGGACGGCGGCCCAACATGGCGGCGATCCACGACGAGCCGCTTCGCAAGCTCGACATGCAAGAGCTGAATGGGCTCGCGGACTACCTCTCGCGATTGCCGAGCGCGCGAGATGCCCGCGCCGCGGGCTCGAAGCCCATGCGCGCGGCGATCGCGGCTGCGGTTGCCGAAGCGGATATCTGCGCGTGCAAGGGGACCCCTGCTCGAGAGGGTCCGGCCGAGGAGCCTCCGCGCGAGGCGCTCGGCTCTCTGGGGCCGAGCGACCCGCACGGCATGCGCCAGGCACTGCGCGCGATCTACGCCGGCCGCGACGCCAGTCCATTGTGGCTCGGTCCGCGCGGCCCGACGGCTCAGGCGCTCGCTCTCCTCGCCAGGTTGCGCGCGGCCGATGCCTACGGACTGCGGCCGCAAGACTATGCGAGTGCGGCGATCGCCGAGCTTCCCTCGATTCACGGGCCGGCAGCCGCCGACCAGGTTGCCCGCTGGGCGCGATCCGACGTGGCGCTCACCGCGGCGGCTCTCCGGCTCGTGGCGGATCTGCATTTCGGGCGTGTCGATCCGCGGCAAGCGGGCTTTCAGCTCGATGCCCCGCGTGAGCCCTTCGACCTTGCGGCCGCGGTGGAGAGACTCGCCGCCACAGTGGATGTGGGCGGCGTCCTCGCATCGATCGAGCCGCAGTTCTATCACTACAAGCTCCTCGAAGTCGCGCTCCAGCGCTACCGGGAGCTCGCCGAGCGGCCTTCCCTGAAGCAGCTCCCGGCGCCTGCGCGGCCGGTGAGGAAAGGCGATTCCTACCCAGGCACGCCCGCGTTGCGCAGGCTGCTCGCGGCCGTCGGCGATTTACCGGAAGCCGGCGCGGGGGCCACGGGTCACCGAGACGGGCGCAGCCTCACGACGCCGCGACTTCGGATCGACGCGCCGCTCGCCGCCGCGATCGCCAAGTTTCAGGCCCGTCACGGCCTGACCGCGGACGGTGTCCTCGGCAAGGCGACGTATGCGGCTCTCACCACGCCGTTCGCCCACCGCGTGCGGCAGATCGAGCTCACGCTCGAGCGCTGGCGCTGGCTGCCGGCTTTCGACAGCCCTCCGATCATCGTGAACATTCCGCAGTTCCGACTCTTCGCTTTCCGCTCCACGGCAGACCGGAAAGCGAGCATCCTGCAGATGGACGTGATCGTCGGAAAGCGCTACCCGAGGTTTCAGACGCCGGTCTTCGCGGCCGACATGAAGTACGTCGTGTTTCGCCCGTACTGGGACATTCCCTACAGCATCATGCGCCGCGAGATGCTCCCCGAGATCCGCGCCAACCCCGCCTACCTCGCCAGAGAGCACCTGGAGATCGTCGCGGGCGAGACCGATGCCGCGCAGCCGCTGCCGGTCACGGCGGAGAACATCGAGGCGCTCGCGGCCGGAAAGCTGCGGCTGCGGCAGCAGCCCGGGCCCGACAATGCGTTGGGTCTCATCAAGTTCATGTTTCCCAATCACTACAACGTGTATCTGCACTCGACACCCGCGCATCAGCTTTTCAACGAGTCGCGCCGCGCCTTCAGCCATGGCTGCATCCGGGTGAGCGATCCCGTTGCGCTCGCCGAGCACGTGCTTCGCAATGCCACCGGGGATTGGACCCGTGAGAGAATTCAGGCCGCGATGGACGGTGCGCGGACCCAGCGCGTGAGCCTCGTCAAGCCCATTCGCGTGATGATCCTGTACGGCACGGTTCTCGCCACCGAGTCGGGCGACGTGCTGTTCTTCGACGACATTTACGGAGGCGACCGCAGGCTCGAGGCGCTTCTCGGACTGAAGCCGGCGATCTAGCGCCGTTGGGCGCCTACCACCAGCGTACGCGTCCGTTGTCGAGGTGCACGAAGTCGGACGCCGGATAGAATCCGACGCCGCCACGCCGCATGCCGAGCGCGAGCTCGCGCAGCCTGCGGGTGGAGAAGCCCGACAGGCGCACGTCGATCGCGCGGCCCTGGATGTGCAGGCTGTGCTCGGCGACGCCGCTCGAGTGGCGCCGCAGGAAGGCGTTGGTCTTCGCCGACCGATAGCCGCTGATCACCTCGAACGGCTGGTCCCGATCGACGAGCGTTCGCAGGTCGAAGAGGATGTCGAGCAGCGTCGGATCGATCGTATGGACATCGCCCGTGCGGAAATCGCGCAGCAAGTGATTCACCCGATGCAGCTCGGGGGCGATGTAGCTGCCTCCCCGGAAGTAGACGGTCGACAAGCTCTCGCCGGTGTGGGTGTGGACGAAAGAGAGCGATCGCTGCTCGAGCGCATGGCCCCAAGTCGCGGCGACCGGCGAGAGAGCCGCCACCATTGCGGCGCCTCGCCGCAGGAACCGCCGGCGATCGGAGCGAAACACGGTCGCGGGGGACTTGAGAAGCAATGGCACCCGCCGGAGTATCTCATAGCGTGTGAGGCCGTGCCCCCGAGATTGTATTCGTCTCGCGCGTCGTCGCGGACGGCGTTAGCCGCGGCGAGCGAGTCCGGGAGGGCTGGGGAAGCGGTACTGGGACAATCCCCTATGCCGGTGCGGACGATGCGACTGCCACGAGCGCTGCGGAGCTGCGAGCCTATCGCCTCACGAAGTGTGAATCCGGAACCGCTCGATGGAGGAGCCGCTCATGTTCACGCACCGAGTCAAGCCGTCCGCGCGCCGCGCGCCGCCACTGTCGTACTACGCCGTCGGATCGCCGAGGGA
>JASHSR010000294.1 GCA_030038645.1 Gammaproteobacteria bacterium | reverse complement strand
CCCCATCATGCTTCGGGGAACCAGGGCCTGCTCGACATGACCGCGGGGCTGAAATGGGTCAAGCGCAACATCACGAAATTCGGCGGAGACCCCTCGCGAGTCACCATCTTCGGAGAGTCCGCCGGAGCAATCTCCGTGGGCGCGATCGCTCAGTCACCGCTCGCGAAGGGCCTCTTTCAGCGCGCGATCGCGGAGAGTGGAGACGCCCTGGATGACCTCTTCCACGAATTCGTTCCGTTGCCACAGGTAGAACGGTACGGCCAGCAGTTTCTCGCCAAGCTGGGAGCGACGAGCAACGCGGCAGCTCGCGCGCTCGGTGCGCAGACCCTCTTGAAGGCCCAAGGACCGGCTTTGGTCCCTGGTAACGGCGCATTCTCGCCATGGATGGTGGTAGGCGGCAATGAGTTGCCGGAGGAGGGCTACCGGCTGTACGAGGTCCGCCGCTTCGACGATACCCCGGTGCTCATCGGCACGAACTCCGACGAGGGGACCATATTCGTGCCCCCTCACACGACCCCGAGCCAGCTCGAGGCTCAGGTTCGCGCGCAATTCGGACCATTCGCCGCCGAAGTGCTGGCAGCGTACCCGCATGCGACCGAGGCGGAGAGCTCACAGGCCGCAGCCGACCTCGTCCGAGACTCCACGTTCGCTTGGGGGGCGTGGCGGTGGGCACGATTGCAGTCAGAGTACGGCAAGAACAAAGCATACCTCTACTACTTCGACGAGCATGCACCGCAGTATCCCCCGCAGGGCGCACCGCACGGCGCGGAGCTCGGCTATGTCTTCGACAATCTCGGGACACTCATCCACACTGGCGCCAAGGTGACTTTCCCTGCTACGGCCACTGACCCGGCGCTCGCCGCGATGATCAGTCGCTACTGGATGAACTTCGCGAAGACGGGTAATCCCAATGGTCCCGGACTGCCGCACTGGCCGACTTTCAACGACAAATCGCAGCGGGTCATGGTGTTCGATGCTCACCCCTCCGCACGGCCGCTGCCGAACCGTCGCCAGCTCGAGGCGCTGGACCACTATTTTACGTGGGCGCGGCAGCAGGAGCGCTCGCCAGCTCAAACGCAGCATTGATTCAGAGTCTCGCTCGCCGGAGTGGCTATCGAGCCTCGATTTGTAGAGTGAAGAATGAGAATCGTACTGCCTGCCGCAATCATCAGCGCCCTCTTCATGACCGCACCGGTGTTCGCTGCACCCTGCGCCAGCCTAACCGCCTTGAAATTGCCGGCTACCACGATCACAGCGGCTGAGGTCGTCCCTGCCGGAGCTTTCAGGCCGCCCGGGCTGCGGCCGGATGCACTGCCTGCCGATGAGCTCCGAGCCTTCGAGCGCTTTCCCGCGTTCTGCCGCGTGCAGGGAGTCATCGCACCCTCGAGCGATTCGCACATCGAGTTCGAGGTGTGGATGCCGCTGAGCGGCTGGAACGGCAAGTACCTGGGTGTCGGCAACGGCGGGTATGCGGGGAGCATCACGTATTGGGCGCCCGGCGTGACCACGAGCAATGATCCCACTCTACAGTCCGCGTTGATGGCCGGGTATGCGACCTCCTCCACGGATACCGGGCATGAGGCGGGAGAGATAGACGGCAGATGGGCCCTCGGACATCGCGAGAAGATCATCGACTTCGGCTACCGCGCCATCCATGAAACTGCGGAGAAGTCCAAGTCCATCGTCCATGCGTTCTATGGCGAGGCGCCCAGGCATTCCTATTTCGATAGTTGCTCGAATGGCGGCCGGCAAGGGCTGATGGAAGCGCAGCGCTACCCCGCGGACTACGGTGGGGTGATCGTCGGCGATCCGGCGGCATCGTTCACTCACGGCACGGTTGAGATTTGGTGGGAGCAACAGGCGACCGAGAAGGACCCCGCCAGCTATATACCGGCCGACAAATGGCCTGCGGTCCAAGCTGCGGTGCTCGCCAAGTGCGACGCGCGCGACGGTCTCGAGGATGGGCTGATCGACGATCCGAGACGCTGTGATTTCAATCCGCGTATGCTCCTGTGTCATGGACCGGAGTCGCCGAGCTGCCTGACGGCACCGCAGATTGCGGCCTTGGAGAAGATCTACGCAGGCCCGCGCGACCCGCAGGGCAGACAGATCTACCCCGGATTATTGCCGGGAGGTGAGACAGGCGGGCCGATCGATTGGGCGGCCGCCATTTCGGGCTCGGCTCGCGGACACACCGTTATGGACGGCCTGCTTGCAGGGTGGGCCGACCTCATGCAAAACCCGATCGGGCACTCACACTCCATCAGCGCCGAGAGCCTCGCCAGGCTCTACGACGTGGCGCTGGGCCGAATCCTCGATGCCACGAATCCCGATCTGACGGCCTTCGAGGCAAGAGGCGGCAAGCTGATCCTCTTCCACGGTTGGAGCGATCCAGGAATTCCGCCGCTCGCCACGGTCGATTACTACGAGCGTGTGGTCGCCCGGATGGGCCGCACGGACGCCGAGCGCTTCACCCGTCTCTACATGGTTCCGGGCATGCCGCATTGCGTTGGAGGATCGGGACCGAACACATTCGGCGCCAAGATGCTGAGCGCTCTCGACCGCTGGGTGGAGAAGGGCGTTGCGCCGCAGGCGATCGTCGCCACGAAATACCGGACGAACGGTGATCCCACGAGCGGTATCGCGCGCACGCGCCCGCTGTGCCCCTATCCTGAGGTCGCGCGGTACAAAGGAACGGGAAGCATCGATGTGGCGGCGAACTTCGCCTGCGGCGCGCCACCGCGATGATCGGGCCGTCCGCGCCAGAGACAGGCGATTGCATGAAAGGGTTGTGGCTTGGCGCGACGGTCGCTGCGGTTGCGCTGCTGTGCGCGCGGCCCGCGGCCGCGCAGATCGGAATCGTCTCAGTAACGGGCGGTCGTGTAGAAGGTGTCAGCGCCGACGAGG
>JASHSR010000293.1 GCA_030038645.1 Gammaproteobacteria bacterium | reverse complement strand
TGTGCCTCAATCTCGCCTGAACGTACCGCTGCGCCATGAGCCGTCGTGATTGCCCCACTCGACCGGATGAGCACGAGACGCCGCCACAAAGTGAGGGGTAGCGCGCCGCCGCGCGTATAGCTTTCTCAACCATATCATTTATCAGCGCCACAGGCGGGGGGAGGGGCCATTTGAAGTGGACACCGGTGTCGCGTGCCGTGCGCGCGAGCCTCTTGCTGGCTTTGGGGGCCGCAGGTCGGAGCTTTGCTCAACAAGAAGCTTTCCAGCCGACGGCGCCTGGCTCCGCGGTGCGGACACGCCCTGCTCCGAGCCGCCGATCGAAGACGCCGGCGAAGAGTGCGTCCACCGCCGCCGCGAAGGGCACGAAGGGCCCGCAGTCGAGCGCATCGGCGCAGGCCGAAAACGGCTCGATCCAAGAGGTGACCGTGACGGCAAGGCGCCTGAGCCTGATCGGCTCGGCGACGACTGCCAGCCAGGGCGTGGTCGTGAACAGCGAGATCACGCTCACGCCGGCCTACCGGCCCGGCCAAGTTCTCGAGACCGTCCCGGGCCTCGATGTCACCACTCACAGCGGCGAGGGTAAGGCCAATCAGTACCTGATGCGCGGCTACAACCTCGACCATGGCACGGACCTCGCGGTATTCGTGGACGGCATGCCCATCAACGAGCCCACCCACGCGCACGGCCAGGGCTACGCCGACATCAACTTCATGATGCCGCAGCTCGCGACCGACATCAGCTATACCAAGGGCACCTACTACGCCGATGAGGGCGATTTCGCCTCGGTCGGCTCGATCCATATCAACTATCTCGATACCATCGCGGACCAGGCCCAAGTGACAGTCGGCACCGAGGACTTTCAGCACTATCTGGTCGCCGGATCGACGCCGCTCGGCAGCGGCAACCTGCTCGGCGCGCTCGAGACCCAGCACTACGATGGACCGTGGACGACGCCGGGCGATCAACGCAAGGTCAACACGGTGCTGCGCTTCAGCTCGGGCGACAGCCAGGAGGGCTATTCACTGACCGCGATGTTCTATCACGATCTGTGGAATGCGCAGACCGACCAGCCCGAGCGGGCGCTCACCGAGGGCCTGATCTCCTCGCCCTACAGCGAGCTCGATCCATCGGACGCCGGCTATGCGCAGCGCTCGAGCCTCTCGTGGAACTTTCACGAGGGACTCGGCGACGGAGTGCTCTCCGCGAACGCCTACGTGATCAGCAATCACTTGACGCTGTGGAATGACTTCACGCACTTCTTGGTCGATCCTCTCAACGGCGACCAGGAAGCGCAGCACGAGGACCGGACCACGGTCGGAGGCGACACCAGCTATGCCTGGACGACGCAGATCGGGAACGTGAGCAATGACTGGCTGGCGGGCCTGCACAGCCGCTTCGATTTCAATGACGTCTCACGGATGCCGACCGAAGACCGCATCCCGCTGACAGCGGCGCAGCTCGCGGCCGTCGATTATCCCTCCTACTACACCGAGAGCGACACCGTGCGCCTGAGCAGCGTCGCGGGCTTCGTGCAGGCGACCACTCACTGGACGGACTGGTTTCGCTCGGTGCTCGGCTTCCGGGAAGACTACATGTATGGCAGCGATACCGGCACCTGGTACGGTACGGCGAGCCGGACTCTGCCCGAGCCGAAGGCGAGCCTGATCTTCCGAGCGGCCCGGGATACGGAGCTTTACTTGAGCTACGGCATCGGCTTTCACAGCGACGATCTTCGCGGCGTCAATCAGGCCAGAATCGAAGGCCTTCCCGGCGCCCCGCTGATCGCGAAGCAGACCGGCGAGGAAGCCGGCGTGCGCCAGGACTTCTTCGACCACAAGGTCGCGATGACGTTGGCCCTCTACAGCCTCGATGCTCAGTCGGAGACGACCTACGATCCGGACATCGGCCAGGACAGCGCCGGGCCCGGGAGCCACCGCACCGGCTTCGAGGTCAACGTCACCTACCAGGCGCTGCGGTGGCTCGAGCTCTATGGCAGCTACTCGGGCGACCGCGCCCGGTACACCACCCCCTACGACGACGGCACCGGCCATCTCGGCGAGTACCTGCCGAACGCGCCCTTCGCGACGGGCCAGCTCAATCTCTATGTGACGAACCTCGGGCCCTGGAAGGCCGGTTTGGAGTATCGGTATCTCAGCAGCTTCCCGCTATCCTCCGGGCCGTGCGCCGACTCGGCGGTCGCCGCCGATTTCGGACACGGCCTCACCTGCGCCGACGCCCCGACCGCAAAGGGTACGGTCTTCGGCTCCGGCTATGGGGAATGGAATGGCGACGTGCAGTACGCGCTCGGCAAGGGCTGGACCGCAGAGCTCGGGATCTACAACCTCCTCAACAAAAAGGCGAATGCCATGGAATACTGGTACGTCGATCGGCTCCCCGGAGAGCCTGACTACGGCCAAGCCGATATTCACTTTCACCCCTTGGAGCCCATCACGGCGCGCCTGACGATCGCGAAGATGTTTTGAGGATCCCCGGCAATCGCACCCGACCCATGAGCAAGCCGCTGGAGCGAGGGATCTTCGAGCTCTCGACGCTGATTCACCCCGTCGGTGCCGAGGCATTCTTCGCAGAGTACTGGGAGAGCAAGCCGTTGCTGCTACAGCAGCGCGGCGCCGCTTACTACGATCCGCTGCTCTCGATCGAGAACATCGAGGAGCTCATCTCTCGCGGGGACGTCCGCTACCCTGCGATTAGACTCGCCAAGGGCGGCGCGTTCTTTCCCCCCGGGGCCTACACACGGGACGTCCGCTATGGCGATGAGATATTTCGCGGCGTCCCGGATGTGGAGAAGATCTTCACCGAGTACAGCACCGGGGCCTCGGTCACCTTGCCCGCGCTGCATCAGTCTTGGCCGCCGCTCAACCGGCTGTGCGCTCAAATGGAAGCCGAGCTCGATCACTCGGTGCATACGAACGCCTATCTCACCCCCGCCGGCGCCACGGGCTTCACGCCTCACTACGACACGCACGAGGTATTCGTGCTGCAGATCGCGGGGCGCAAGCACTGGCGGATCTATCCGCCGCCGCTGGCGCTCCCTCACCGCAGTCAGGCGTTCTGCCCCGAGCAGTACACGCTGCCCGCGCAGCCCTTGATGCAGTTCGAGCTGCAAGCCGGCGACCTGCTCTACCTGCCGCGCGGCTACGTGCATACCACGACGACCGTCGAGCATTTCTCAGCGCACGTCACGATCGGCGTCACGGTCTATACCTGGGTGGAGCTGCTGTCGGAGCTGCTCCAAAGTGCGATCGGCCGGGCGGAGTTTCGCAGGGCCCTCGCCCCGGGCTTTGTCCACCGCCCCGAGCGACGCCTGGCGCTCCGGGAGCAGTTCAAGCCGCTGCTCGATGCGCTCGCCCGCGACGTGGACATCGAGGCGCTCACCGACGGCTTTGCGCGCCGCGTACGGGCGGCGCAGCCGCGCGGAAGTGCGCGCTTCCGGGCTGACACGAAGCTGATCGGCCCACACACGCCGCTGCGGGTTGCGGCCGGGCGCGAGTTTCGGGTCACGCGCGAAGGCGGCGAGTTGATCCTGGATCTCGACGGGCGGCGGGTGCGGCTGCAGAGTGCTACCGCGCCGGCGCTCGAGGCCATCTGCCGGGCGGTTAGCTTTACGCCCGACAGCCTGCCGACGACCATCAGCCTGGATGCGCGGGTGGCGCTCGCGCGCTACCTGCACGGCCTCGGGCTCCTCGAGCGCCTTTGAAGGCTTCAGCGCCTGCGCTACGCGTACCAGTACGCGGTAGCGCGCATCTCGATGCTCGATCGAGGCGGCACGTTCGGCGGGCAGGTCGGATCGTCGAAGGCGCTGTGCGGAACTTGGCTCGGCTCATCCGGCGAGGAATCGTTCGTCTTGAACACGAGCGCCTCATCGCGCGTCATGCCCGAGAAGTAGAGCCAACGGTGGCGGGGGCTGTAACGCACGACGAGCCCCTCGAACGACCATTCGGGCTGGCCCGCGACATCGAAAACGGCGTCCGCCAGCACGAGGTCCTTTGGCTCCACGGTGCGCGCGTCGCACATCGCGAGGGGCACGTCCTGCGGCGGCGGCGAGAACGTCCGCCATACGTTGTAGTGAGCGAAGCGACGGATGCGCCGGGCATCGGCCTTCGGCCGCGAGCGCTCCGCGAACGCCGCCGCCGTGGCGTCGGAGCAGTCGATGTGAATGAAGCGCGCCGGCCGGGAGTTGTTGAGCCGGCCGGAGTCGGCCGACTTCTCCCCGAATCGCAACACGCCCGTTCCGTTCACCGCCACCGCGTCGGCTCCCGAGACCTCGAGAACGAGCCGCTCGATCTCCGAGGGGTGCAGCGCCGCCACTTCCTGTCCGTTGCGGAAATCCGAGACCGCGCTGC
>JASHSR010000292.1 GCA_030038645.1 Gammaproteobacteria bacterium | reverse complement strand
CCGGTGGCTCCCAGAAGCTGCAGATCGAGCGCATAGCGCCCCGCCACGGGTATCGTGAGCGTGCCGGTCCACTCATGGCTCGAGCCCGCTGGCAGCGCCCTGCCGTTCGCGCGCGTGAAATCGAGCTGCGCGTCGATCGTACCGTCGTCGCGCCGCAGGCCCGGCTGTGCGGCATGCGACAGGCGCGCCGCCGGCACCGGCACGCCTGTCATGTCGTCGGCCACCGCGTAGCGGATCTGCGCGCGGCCACCGACCATCTGCTGAAGGACCTGATAGGTGCCGACCTGGCGCTGCACGTGCCCGAGCGCCTTCTCTCCCGAGATCCCGACGGCGATCGTCTGCCCGGCGCCCGGCCCGATCAGCGCGAGCGACCGCAGATCCTGCGCGGTGAGCGGCAGCGCGCCATCCGCGTTCTTGAGCAGCACCGCGGCATCCTCGGCGGTCTTCTGCACGACCGCCTCGTCCGCATCGACCGGCTCGGCGCTCACCGCCAGGCTCGGCGGGTGCGTCAGGTAGCCGAAGCGATCCATCTGCAGCAGCATGCGCCCGAGTGCGCGCGTGATCGTCGCCTCGCTGACCTGTCCGCTGCGGACCGCGGCCAGCATCCCGGCGTCGAAGTAGCTCGGGATCGGTGCCCCCGGCAGCGCGCCCGGCATCTCCAGGTCCAGCCCGTCGTTGATGAAAGTGGTCGCGTGCGTCGCGCCCCAGTCCGAGGTCACGAATCCCCGAAAGCCGATCTGCTTTCGCAATATCGTCTGCAACGTATGAGGGTTGCCACAGGCGTACGGGCCGTTGATCTGGTTGTAAGAGCACATGATCGAGGACACGCCGGCCGCCACCGCCGCCGCGAACGGGGCCACATAGATCTCGTGCAGCGCCTGCTGATCGACCGTCACGTCATTGCCGCCGTCGTAGGCCACGTAGTGCTTGGCCTGCGACATCACATCCTCGCTCTGCGTGCCGCGGATCTGCGCTGCGGCGATCTGCCCCGTCAGGAACGGATCTTCTCCGAACGTATTGTAGGCGCGCGCGAAGCTCTGATCGCGATCCAGGTTGATGAACGGCTCGAGCACCACCTGAATTCCGAGCGCGCGCGCATCGCGCCCGATGACCACGCCGTTCGCGTACGCGTCGGCGCGGCTGAAGGTCGCGGCGAGTCCCATCGTCGCGGTCATGCCGGTCGAAGGCGCGCGGGTGAGCACTCCCGGCGGACCGTCGCTCAGCCGCAGCGGCGGGATGCCGAGTCGCGGCAAGCCCGGCCAGTAGCCGGCCTGCCCTTGATCGGTGGCTGCCGGCTCGGCTGCGCCATGAAGCAGCGCGATCTTCTCCGGCAGAGTCATTTGGGCGAGCAGCCGATCGACGCGCGCATCGCCGGTGACCACCGGTACGCGCCCCGCCGGCGCGTGGTCTGCCGCGCGGGCGCGCTGCGACGTCCACAGCGTGGCAAGCAAGGCTATCGCGAGCACAGCGCCGGTGCTCATGCCGCCGCGTGAGCGGACTCTGATCCCTCTCTCGCGGACGGGGGTGTCCGGCTCGAGGGCCATCCGCTCACCCGGTGACTCGTTCCCGCTCACGGAGGTCCGACACCTGGACCCGGCGTTGAGAATGTTCCGGGCCGCATTCACGTCCCGGTCGTGCCACTCACCACAGTGGGCACATCCCCAGCGCCTCACAGCAAGCTGCCTCAGACCCCTGGGACCCGAGAGCGATCCACAGGTAGCACAGACTCGCGTGGTGTTCCTCTCGCTCACGATGCTCACGGACCTGCCGGCGTACTCGCCCTTGTACAACAGCATCCGCCTGAGCATCCCCCAGCCGCTATCGAGCACCCCCTTGGCCAGGCGGGTCTTGAGGAGCTTCGGGCTGCTCACATCGCCCACGAAGATATTCTGGTACCGATCCACGATCCGCCGGCTGAACTGATGGCACGCTTCCAGTCTCCTCCTCGCAATCCGGCGGTGCAGCCGCTTGGCTTGCCTCTTGTGACCGTGCCGCTGCAAGGCTCCGAGCGGGGCTTCCTCTCCCCGGTAGAATCGCCCCGCCTCCAGGCGCTCCCCCTCGCTCGTGACGGCAACGTCCTTCACTCCCAGGTCAATCCCCACCGCCTCCTTCGGGGCCACCGTCTCCTCGACCCTCCTCTGCACCGGCAGGCACAGCCACCAGTCCCCCACCGCATCCTGGGCAAAGCAGCCCTGCTTCCACTTCATCCCCTCCAAGCGCCCAGGCTCGAACACCCGAAAGGTCTTTCCGCAGAACCGCACCGCCCGGCCCTTGCGCTTGAGGCTTGCCGCCTTGAACGGAATCCACCCCAGGGACCGACGTGCACCCCGACTCACCCGCCAGCGCAGCTTCAGGCGCCTGGCCGCCGCCGCATTGAGCCAGCCGTAGGACTCGCCACGGACTTTGAGTCTCACGGTGAGCAGGACCGAGTGCGCCATGAGCGCATTATCGCGCTTCGCAGGCGCTCGTGCTGCACTTTATTTCGCAACTCACTGGCAGCTCACGACGTCCGTGTCGCTCCGCCGCGTTGTACGCCAGGTCAAAGCGGCTATCCAGGCTTAGATTCGTCAGCGCAGCATCTTTGAGGCGCGCGCGAGCCGAACCCAGCAGCCCATCGATTTCGGTCCGCGTCGCGCCTTCTGCCTTTAATTGCCGGATCCGAACGAGGTTATCGAGCGGTGGCAGCCCCATCGATGCTCCCGGTCAGCACGATGTGATCGCCCGCCAATACTCTGTCCAGAAAGGGGTGCCCTCCCCTGCGTCGCCGCTGGAATTCGTCACCGCCGTACAGCGTCACATTCACCTTCCTCGAGAGTTGGCGCTCCGCCGAAGCGAGAGCTGCGTATAGCTGCTCGAGCGTCAGTTCGTCGGACACGACGAGCAAATCCAGATCGCTGGACGCAGTTTCCCGGCCCTTCGCCACGGAGCCGTAAATGACGGCGAGCTGAATGCGCGACGCAATCGGCGCAAGCACGGTCTTCAGCGGCTCTGCCGCTCCAACGGTTTTCAATACAATGCTTCGCAGCTCCTCGAACAGAGGCGCCGCAGGATTGGCTTGAAAGTACCTCCGGCCGCCGATCCTCGTGGCAGTCACGAGGCCGCTGTCGGTAAGCCGCAGCAGCTCTCTCTGAACGGCGCCGGAACCCGAGCCGGTGAGCCCGATCAGCTCGTTCGCGAAGAAACGCCGATCAGGCTGGCCGAAGAGCAGCCCCAGTGTCCGCTGCTGCGTCATCGAGAACAATGCGCCAGCCAAGCCCGTCGCAGGCCTTGATTTCGTCCTGGCCGTTCCGGATATCCGGCGGCGAGGCTTCGCTCCGGTCGCTTTCGTCTGCATGCCCATATTGGGCAGTCTAATGCCCAATATGGGCATTTTCCACTCTCGTGGCATAAACCGTGAAAGTCTTCCGCTGACCGCTCTGCAACCCATCATGCGGCTTCGCGCTCTGGGCTCCAGTGCTCGCGAGCGCGCGGCCTGTAGCGATACGGAGCCGCGCGCCACTGCCTCCTCGATGCGACCTGCTCGATGAGTTCGGCGAATGGCGGGATCGCCCGGCGCGTCACGTCGCGAAAGACGAGTCGGATGCCGCGGTCGGCATGCTTCGGCACCGCCTCATCGCCCATGCTTTCCCAGTTGCGCACCGTTTGATCCTGGACGCCAAGGAATTCCCCGAGCCTCGCCTGCGTGAGCTCGAGGAGCTTGCGGATGAAGCGCATCTCCGTACCCGTGAGGGCGGGTTTGCACTCCACGAGATCCCGCGCGATCGCCCGGTGAAGACCCTCAACATCCTCAATGGCGATGCCAGGTCCGTAAGGGGTTTGCACTTCGCGGTAGCCGTTCGCGAGATGCACATTCGGCAGCCC
>JASHSR010000030.1 GCA_030038645.1 Gammaproteobacteria bacterium | reverse complement strand
TGCGTGCTCTGGTACTGCAGATCGATCCGCGAGACGCAGGAGATGACGTTCGCTCGCGGCTCCGACGGCGGAGAGGTTGACGCCGTCGTTCTGCCGCGAAGCGGCGACTTCCACTCCGGACATGCGCGCTGGCTTTTCCGGGACGCGGGCGGCCGGACGGACCTCGATGTGACCGCGGAGCTCGAGCCGGCATTTCGAATTCCTCCGCTCATCGGTCCCTGGCTGGTGAGGCGGTGGCTGCGGCGGGAGACCGAGCGCGCCTCCGCGAACATCGAGAGGCTCGCCCGCGCCCCGCTCGCCTCGTCGGATGCGCGAACCGCTCGATGAGGCCGCCGATGTCAGCGTAGCGCGTCGGTGGGCTACGCGCGCCGCGCCATGCGCGGCACCGCATCGAGCACGTCGCCCACGGAATGGAACTGCTCGGGGTGCGTGAGCAGGGTGCGCGCCATGGCGAGTGCGCCCGCTTCGCAGTCGGCGCGTAGATCCGCATCCCGGATGGCGTCGAAGTCGATCACGTGAGCGAATCCGAGGATGCGGCGGATCATCTTGCAAGCGCCGAAGCCGAGCATGTCGGCGAGCAGCGAGTCCACAAAGGCGCTGCGCGCCGACTGCAGCGCGGCGGCGTCCTGCGGCTCGGCGAACAGGGCGGCCGGGAAGGCATCGCCTTGCCCGTGCTCGCTCCAGAGCGCGAGAAAGCGCCCGCGGAACGTCTCCCAGAAGATCCTCGCCTGCTCGAGGATCCACGCCTGGTAGGCGTGGCGATCGTCGCCCGGGGTCGCGTGGCCGGGCTGGGAGTACCAGCTCAGCAGCAAGTTGCCGAAAAACGCGCCGAGGTCGAAGCCGATCGGTCCGTAGAAGGCGAATTCCGGGTCGATCACGCGCGTGTCCGCTTCCGTCACCATCACCGAGCCGGAATGCAGATCGCCGTGAACGAGAGCCTGGACCTCGCTCAGAAATTTCTGCCCGAAGCGCGCCGCGGCGGCCTTGAGCGGCCCGTCGCCGCGCAACTCCGCGACGAGGCCGTCGAGCTGCGGGGAAGTGTGGCGATTGCGCGGACTCGCGAAATACGGGTCCGCGAAGATGAGATCGACCGTGATGCGCACCGGCGGCTGGTTGCGGGCGAACAGCGCCATCCCCTCCATCTTGCGCTCGAACGGCCACGCGAGATCGGAGGTGAAGAAGCTCGCGCGCGCGACGTACTCGCCGATGTCGCGCGCGAGATTCGGGTAGCGCCGCCCGGCGATCAGGCCCTGTCTCAGGATGATGTGCGGCGAGAGCCGCTCCATGACCGTGCAGTAGAGCCCGGCGTCGTAACGGTAGATCCTCGGGATCAGCGCGCCGACGTAGGGCGCGACGGCGGCGTAGTAGGCGTGCTCGAAGAACGCCCGCTCGGGCGACATCGGCCACGACGGTCCGGCGGCGCGAAGGTAGGGCAGGGCCTGCTTGACGCAGACCGACCCGCGCGGCCCCTCGACGATGAAGACCAGATTGAGATTGCCGTCGCCGACCTCGCGGACCTGCCACTCCTCGGGCCGACCGCCGAGCCGCGCGCGGACCTCCTCGAGCTCCGCGATCAGCCCCCGCAGACTCTCGCAGTCGAGTATCCGATAGGGCGAAGACTCCGCCGGCGCCGTCATCGGGCGCCTTTGATGGTTGCGCCGCGGTGGCTCCCGCGCCTGCCACGGCGGCTCCGGCTCGCGCCGGGGAGCTCTCGGCCTGCGAATACGAGATCCGGATCCGTCGCGTCCGGCTTGCCGTACGTGCGGAACTTCTCGACGACTCGACGCATCTGCGCCTCATCGAGCAGGCGAACGTCTCCGAGGGCGAGCGCGGCGCAGTATTGCGCGGCGAGATTCTCGACCTCGGCGGCGAGCGCTAGAGCGGCGCGCGCGTCCGCGCCCAAGGCGATGACGCCATGATTGGCGAGCAAGCAGGCATTGCGGTCTCTCAGGGCGGCCAGCGCGGCGTCGGACAGCTCCTGGCTGCCGAACGTATGGTACGGCGCGCAGCGGATGTCCGCGCCGCCCGCCACGGCCACCATGTAGTGGAAGGCGGGAATGCCGCGGCCGGTACAGGCGAGGCTCGTCGCCTTCGGCGAATGGGTGTGCACGATGGCGCCCACGTCGCTCCGACCTGCGTACACGTCGCGGTGGAAGCGCCACTCGCTCGAGGGCCGGCGGCGCCCGAACCAGCGGCCCTCGAGGTCCATGAGCGGAATGTCACCGGGCCTCAACGCATCGTAAGCCATCCCGGTCGGGCTGATGAGGAACCGGCGCGCATCGAGGCGGACGCTGACGTTGCCCGAGGTGCCGCACGCCAAGGCGAGCCGCGTGAGCTCGCGGCAGGCCGCAATGACCTCCGCGCGCAGGGCACCGATCGCCCTCGGCTCCCCCGATGTCATGGCGTCGCCGAATCGGACGGCGCTGCCGAAGCGAGCGGCCGTGAATCAGGTCGATCGGGATAGAGACTTTGCAGCCCGGCTCGGCTCGCGGCGCAGACGCCGCGCTCGGTGATGAGGGCGGTCACGAGCCTCGCCGGTGTCACATCGAACGCCAGGTTGAGAGCGGGGCTCGTCTCCGGGACCACCCTCACGGTCTGCATTGCGCCGGAGGAGGTCCGCCCGGTCACATGGGTGAGCTCCGCCGCCGGACGCTCCTCGATGGGGATGTCGGCGCCGCGGTCGAGGGACCAATCGATGGTGCTCGAAGGCAGCGCCGCGTAGAACGGCACCTCGTTGTCGCGTGCGGCGAGCGCCTTCAAATACGTTCCGACCTTGTTGCAGACATCCCCCGCCGCGGTGGTCCGGTCGCTGCCGACGATCACCATATCGACGCGGCCGCGCTGCATGAGGTGGCCGCCGAGATTGTCCGCGATGACCGTGTGAGGCACGCCGTGCGCGGCGAGCTCGAACGCCGTGAGCGCGGCGCCCTGATTGCGAGGCCGTGTCTCATCCACCCAGACATGGACCTCGACTCCGGCATCGTGCGCCAGGTAGACGGGCGAGAGCGCGGTTCCCCAGTCGACGCAGGCGAGCCAGCCCGCGTTGCAGTGGGTCAGAATGCTCACCGGGCGCCCGCAGGACTCGGCGCACCGGCGGATGAGCTCGAAGCCGTTGCGGCCGATCGAGCGGCACTGCTCGGCGTCGGCGTCGCAGATTCGAGCCGCTTCGCGAGACGCCGCGGCCGCGCGCTCGCTCACGGGGACTGGCTCGAGCGCGCGGCGCATCCGCGCGAGCGCCCAGGTGAGGTTGTGAGCCGTGGGTCGGGTGGCTTGCAGCGCCCGCGCCGCCTCCTCGAGGCGCGCGTCCGATGCGTCTTGGCGCAGCGCGAGCGCGAGTCCGTAGGCGGCCGTCGCTCCGATGAGCGGCGCCCCGCGGACCACCATGCTGCGGATGGCGCTCGCCGCCTCCTCGAGCGTCTCAAGATCGACCGTCGCGAATTCAAACGGCAGGCGAGACTGATCGATGACCCGGACGGAGCCGGTTGCGGTGGGCCAGATGGTTCGGTAGTGCACGCCCGAGATGTTCACAGTAGAGCTTGCGATCGACCCGTCCGGTGCGGGCATTATACTCGCTCGCTCGATCCGGACCCCGGCCGCTCGGCCACCGCGCATGCCTCCGAAGCGCCGCGCCTGAAAGGAGCTTGAGGTGTACAAGCGAATTCTGCTCGCGTACGACGGCTCGACGGAGGGCCGGACCGCCCTTCGCGAAGGGGCCTTGCTCGCCAGGCGATACCGGGCGCGGGTGTTCTTGCTGTCGGTGATCACCGAGACCGCCGGAACGAAGATGGGCGAGGGCGTCGGCGGCGGCGGCGTGACCCAACAGCGGGAAGATTACGAGCGCGTGCTGCGGGAAGGCATGGCTCGGCTCGAGCAGCTCGGCTTCGATGCCGTATCGAAGCTCGCGATCGGCGAGCCGGCGCGCGAGATCGCCGCGTACGCCGAGCAAGTCTCAGCGGACCTCGTCATCGTCGGACATCGCCGCCAGAGCGCGTTCGGCCGCTGGTGGTCGGGCGCGAG
The DNA here is from genome assembly GCA_030038645.1 of Gammaproteobacteria bacterium. Lineage (GTDB taxonomy): Bacteria > Pseudomonadota > Gammaproteobacteria > Steroidobacterales > Steroidobacteraceae > JASHUC01. The sequence goes on along the minus strand of JASHSR010000030.1, from coordinate 872 downwards.
CGGGGCGTATCTGGTCGATCACATCCGCTGCAGCCTGCTCGTGTGCCGCAACATCATCAGCGATGAGGCATTCGCGGCCGAGCTGTCCGAGGCCGACGCCACCTCGAGCGCGCGGCCGCCGCCTGCAGGCGCGGGACGCTCCCTTGCCGCGGGCCCGGAGCAACGGCAAGCCCCCACGGCCGAGAGAGTGGCCGTCTCCCCGGCGCGGCGCCGCGCGCGCCTCGGCTTGTTTCTGCTGCTGCCCCTCGCGCTGATCGTCGTCGCATACCTCTATGTCACCGGCGGTGGAGTCGTCTCCACCGACGACGCCTACGTCGAGGCCGACACGGTCGGCATCTCCACCGACGTGTCGGGCATCGTCTCGCGGGTCTCTGTCGCGGAGAACCAGCGCGTCGAGCGAGGTCAAGTGCTGTACACGCTCGATGACCTGCCGTTCCGGTACGCGCTGAGCCGCGCCGACGCTCAGCTCACGGGCGTGCGGGACGATCTCACCGCGCTGCAGGCGAGCTACCGCGACATGCAGGCGCAGATCAAGCAAGCTCAGTACGACGTCGCCTACAACCTCACGCAGTTCCGCCGCGCCGAGCGCCTTGCGAAGGTCAACGTCGTCTCGAGGACCGGCTTCGACACCGCACAGCGCAACCTGCAGAGCGCGCAGCAGAAGCTCGCCTCCCTCGAGGAGCAGCTCGCCGGCATCGACGCCAACCTCAACGGCGACCCGAGCGGCCCGGTCGAGCGCAATCCCCGCTATCTCGCGGCCCTGGCCCAGCGCGACGAGGCGGCGCGCGAGCTGGCTCATACGATCGTCCGGGCGCCGTTCGGCGGCATCGTGACGAGCGTGCCGTCCATCCAGCCCGGCAAGTATCTCGCGG
>JASHSR010000291.1 GCA_030038645.1 Gammaproteobacteria bacterium | reverse complement strand
CGCACGAGATCGAGGCGCAGGGCCCGAAGGGGCACGGCGTGCGAGCCGTCCGCATCGACAGCGGCGACCTTGCGGCCGAGGCTCGGCGGGTCCGAGCGATCCTCGACGAGCTCGGCTGTCCGGCCATCCGCATCGTGCTGAGCGGTGGCCTCGATGAGTACGCGATCGACCGGCTCGTCGCCGGCGGCGTGCCGGCGGATGCCTTTGGCGTCGGCACGGCGCTCGATGTGTCGGCGGATGCGCCATCGCTCGACATGGCCTACAAGCTCGAGCATTACGCCGGCAAGCCGCGCCGCAAGCGCTCGCCGGGCAAGGCGACGTGGCCCGGAGCGAAACAGGTATACCGGGAGCGCGGAGATGCCGGCGTCGCCGTACGCGACCGGATCGCGTTGGACGGCGACGAGCGGGCTGCAGGGGAGCCGCTGCTCGCGGAGGTGATGCGCGAGGGACGGCGGACCGTAGCGGCTCCTTCGTTGGACGAGGCTCGCGAGCACTGCCGCCGCGAAGTGCTGTCGTTGCCGCCGGCTTTGCGCGTCCTCGACGACGGGCCGGCCGACTTCGAGGTGAGCGTCTCCGAGGGCCTGCACGCGCTCGCGGCGGCCTGCTCCTCACGATAACGTAATGATTCGCGGCGGAACGTCGCGAGCGGCGCGCCAGTCTATCTTTTTGGGACTACCGCCGTGTTCATCAGAAGCTGCATCCTGCTACTACTCTGGGGAATGCTCGTGGCGAGCTGCTCGATGAGCTAGCTCGCGCGATGTCGATGAGACGCGACAGGCGGGCTTGCGCGCATCCTCTTGCGCCCGGCCGAACAACGGGCTGAGCCGCCAATCGGGCGCCAGTCCCACCGCGAAGGCCGCGGCCGGAAAGAAGACCAGCGCGAGGAGCGCTCTCGCCCAGGGGCCCGCGCCGAGCGCATCGGCCGCGAGGAGTGCGCCTCCCGTGCCCACGAGCGCCAGGAGCAGGCGTACCGCGGCCGCCGCGGGAATGCGCAGGCTCATGTGCCGTCTCAGGCCGTACGCGCATCCGAAGTTCCCGACGAGCGAGCTGGCGATGGCGGCCATCGCGGCGCCGCGAAGTCCGAGCAGGGGAATCAGCAGGCAGTTGAGCGCCACGACCAGCGCCGTCCCCAACGCAAGCATGCGGGCGTACCAGGATTGCTCGCGCACGGAGAACAGCAGCCGGCTGAACGCCGCATCCACCCCCTTCGTGAGCGCAAGGATGGCAAACAACCCGAGCAATGGAATCGCGGGCCGGAATTGAGCCCCGAGCAGGGGGACGATCAGCGGGGGAAGAACGCAGGCGATGCCGACCGCGACCCAGCCGCTCAGCGCGAAGATCGTGCAGGTGAACTCGCGCGCCGAGCGCTCGAAGAGCGGCGATCGGGGCAGCGCCAGCCGTCCGATCACGGGATACGCCGCGGTTCCGAGCAGAACGAGCGGCAGCAGGCCGACCTCGACGAACTTCACGGCCGTTGCATAGAAGCCGGTTTGCGTCGCGCCGAGCCAGTACGCGATGAGCAGCACATCCGTCCTCGAATAGAACTGATAGAGCAGATCGGAGGCCGCGAAGGGCGCGGCTCCGCGCAGCGCCGCGATCACGCCCGCGCGCGAGGCGTTGAACTGCGGGCGGCCGATGTGCCGCCGGGCGTTGGCGAGCGCGAGATACGTGATCGCGACGCCGGCGATCGGAAATCCGACGACGGCCGCCGGCAGCGGCCAGCGCGCGATGAGCACCAGGCACACCGCGAGCGCGATCGCGAACAGCCGGCAGCCGAGGTCGGCGAGCGCCGGAGCCGCCATGGACTCGAGCGCCATGGCCGGGATGAACAGCAGCCGCGCGAGATACCACCCGGTGAAGAAGAGGGAGAACTCGATGATCACCGCGGGGCGGGCGGCGTGATTGAAGCCCGACAGCAGGAACAGGATGAGGAAGGCGAGGCCGAGCGCGAGGCGAGGCGGTTGAGCGGAGGTGAGGTTGCGCCACAGCGCCGGCCGCTCGGCGGGCGATGCGCACGCGTACTCGCGGATTCCGTACTCGTCGAAGCCGGACGAGCCGATGATGCCGACGAGATTGCCGATCGCGAAGGCGTACGAGTATTCGCCGGTGCCCGATGGACCGAGAGTGCGCGAGATGGCGGTGAAGAGCGCGAAGCTCGCGACGTCGGCGAGAGCGCGGCCCGTCGTGAGCCAGAACGCGTTCCGGAAGACTCTCATGGGTCGGCGATGAGCCCCGCCGGCAGGATCAAGGTCGGGGAGTCGTCTTTCTCGGGTGGCGGGGGCCCCGGCGGGAACGCTCCATCGGCCTCGGCCGAGAGGTGCGCGAGCGCCTCCTCCGCCTCGACCGGGGCGCAGAAGAAGTTGCCCTGACCGAATCGGCAGCCCATCTCCTCCAAGGCATCCGCGACCGATTGCGACTCGACGACCTCGGCGATCGGGGTGAGCCCGAGGCTCGAGGCGAGCTGCACCATGGCCGAGGCGAGGCTCGTGCCGCCGTGCGCCGAGGAGCCTTCGCCGACCCACGGCCGATCGATCTTCACGTAGTCGAACGGGAAGAGCTGCAGGTAGTTGAGCGAGGAGTATCCCGTGCCGAAATCATCGAGCATGAGCTCGACGCCGGTCTCGCGCAGCCGCGCGAGCGTCTCGCGCGCACCGGCAACGTTGCTGATGAGCCCGCCTTCGTTGAGCTCGAATTTGAGCGTCTGCGCGGGCGTTGCGGTCTCCTCGAGCAATCCGGCGACGTAGTCGCTCAGCTCCGGGTCGCGCAGCACCGCGGCTGACAGATTGACGCTCAAGTAGAAATCCCGTCCCGGCGGCAGCCGCCGCCGCCACTCGCTCGCGAGCCTCAAGACCCGGCGCACCGTCCAGCGCGTGATCGGCAGGATGAGTCCGGCCTCCTCGGCGATCGGCAAGAATCGATCCGGCCGCAGCAGCCCCTCGATGGGATGGCGCCAGCGCAGCAGCGCCTCGGCACCGACCGCGCGGCGCCCGCGCAGATCGACGATGGGCTGGAAGAGAAGCTTCAGCTCGCGGCGCTCGAGCGCGACGTGCAGATCGGCCTCGAGGCTGACGAGGCTCGCGGCATCGCCGCCCATGGTGGGCGAGTAGGCGACGCATTTGAGCTCCTCCTGCCGCTTGGCGACCGACAGCGCCACGTCGGCCTCGCGCATCACATCCTCCGCGCGCTGCGGCCCGCTCTCGACGCAGCTCATGCCGATGCGGGCTGCGATGCCGAGCCGGTGCCGGCGCAACTCGAACGGCTCGGCGAGCGCCTGCTGAAGCGTATCGGCGAGCGCCGGCGCCGCATCGGGCGAGCCGAGGTCCGGCACGAGCAGCGCGAATTGATCGCCGCCCCAGCGGGCGAGCACGCAGGGCGATGAGGCCACCGCTTTCTGGAAGCGGCGGCCGGCCTGGACCATCAGCTCATCGCCCGCCGTGTGGCCGAGCGTCTCGTTGATGAGCTGGAAGCGGCCGATGTCGATGAGGAAGACGCCGATGCGCCGATCGCGCCGCGCCCTGAATTCGCGCAGCGTGCGATCGAGCTGGTCCATGAAGTAGCGGCGGTTCGGCAGGCCGGTGAACGCGTCGTGAAAGCGCGCGCGATCGACGCTCTCCTGCAGCCGCTCGCGCTGCTCGATCTCGCGCGCCAAGCGCTGGTTGGCCGCGTGCAGCTGGCGCCGAGTCGCGGTGAGGGAGGCTCGCAGGCGACGGGTGCGCACCGTCAGATCGTGAGCCGTGAACGTCAGCAGCCAGGCGACCAGGGCGAGCAGACCGATGTCGGTCGCGAGCGTGCGAGTAGGGTACCAGCCGACGCGGGGACGAATCTCGAACGAGAGCGCGCCCGGGGAGGCGAACGCGAAGCCGGGGGGAGGACGGATCACGTCGCGGGCAGGCCGACTCAGCGGCTCGGTACTCGATGCGATGAATACGCGCGCCTCGGGGCTCGAGCGAGCGAGCTGCGCCGGACTGCTCTGCACCAGCGCGAAATCATTC
>JASHSR010000290.1 GCA_030038645.1 Gammaproteobacteria bacterium | reverse complement strand
CACCCGAACGGATCTCGACCGGCTGCTCGGCGAGTGCGGCGGCCATCCGGTCGGCGGCCTGCTCGCAGCCCCCGTCGCCGACACCCTCAAGCTCTGCGATGCGGGCGCGAGCGTCGAGCGGACGGTCGAGCGTGACGGTCTGTGGCGCGCGCTCACACCGCAGATGTTCCGCTATGGGCCGCTCTGCGCGGCGCTCGATGCCGCTTTCGCCGCGGGACGCTCCCCGACGGACGAGGCGCAGGCACTCGAGTGGACGGGCGCGCATCCGCTGCTCGTTCAGGGATCGGCGACGAACCTCAAGATCACGACCGTCGAGGATCTGGCCCTCGCGGCCGCGCTGCTCGGCGGCCAGAGCTCGGGAGGCGCGATGAGGATCGGATCGGGTTTCGACGTGCATGCGTTCGGGCCCGGCGACTTCGTGATGCTGGGCGGCGTGCGGATTCCGCATACGCACGGCGTGGTGGCCCATTCGGACGGAGACGTGGTGCTGCACGCGCTGTGCGACGCCCTGCTCGGAGCGGGCGGCCTCGGCGACATCGGCCAGCACTTCCGCGACGACGATCCCCGCTGGCGCGGCGTCGCGAGCAGCGGATTCGTGCGCTCCGCGATCGCGATGCTGCGGGAGCGCGGACTCGCCGTGGCGAACGCCGATGTCACGCTGCTCGCCGAGGCGCCGAGGCTCTCCGGATATCGGGATGAGATACGCGCCGCCGTCGCCGGCCTGCTCGAGGTGGACGCCGGCTGCGTCAACATCAAGGCGACGACGACCGAGCGCCTGGGTTTCCTCGGGCGCCGCGAGGGCATCGCCGCGCAGGCCGTCGTGCTCCTGCGCTCGGCTCACCCCGCGGGAGGGGAGAGCAGCGCGTAGACCGCGCCGGTGCCGCCATCGACGCTGCGCGCCGACACGAACGCGAGAACGCGCGCGCTGCGCTGCAGAAGCGCGCTCACCGTGTACTTGAGCACCGGTCCCCGCGGACCCGATCGCAGGCCCTTGCCGTGCACGATCCGCACGCAGGTGAGGCCGCGGTCCAGCGCTTCGGCCAGGAAGTCGCGCAGCGCCGCCTTCGCCTCGCGGACGGTGAGGCCGTGCAGGTCGAGGTCCGCCTGGACACGGTACTGTCCGCGCCGCAGCTTGCGCAGGACAGAGTCCTGCACTCCCGCGCGCGCGTAGGAAGCGATCTCGCCGCCTGCGAGGTAGGGGTCGTCGGCGGCGCTCTGCAGGCTCTCATCGAGAATGGCGAGGCGATCGGCGCGCGCGAAACGCGCGCGAGGCGGCGGCTTCGCGCGCGGCGGAGGCGGGTCGTCGTGCGCAAGAGGGCGCACGTCGCGGGTGGCCTCGCGGAAGAGCGCCGCATCCTCCCGCAGCGCATCGGCCTGCGCATCCCCCCGGGCGCCCGCACGCGCCTGCTCGCGCGTGTCCCCCCGCGCGCCGGCTCGCGCCCGCTCCCGCACGTCCGCCTGCGCGGGCCGCGCCTGCGCCTCCCGCAAGGGGCTCCTACCCGCTATATTGGCGCGCCGCTTCGCATTGGCCATGCCCATAAGATAGCGTGAAGATTCTCATCAGCAACGATGACGGTTACCGGGCCGAGGGGATTCTGCGCCTGAGGGAGGCGCTGGCGCCGCTCGCCGAGGTGACCATCGTCGCGCCGGATCGCAACCGCAGCGGCGCGAGCAACTCCCTCACCCTCGATGTGCCGCTCAGGGTCTTCGAGCCCGAGCCGGGCGTGTACTACGTGATCGGGACGCCCACCGACTGCGTGCATCTCGCCATCTCGGGGCTCTTCGACTTCGATCACGACATGGTCATCTCGGGAATCAACGACGGGCCGAACCTCGGCGACGACGTGCTCTACTCGGGGACCGTCGCGGCGGCCGTCGAGGGGCGCTTCCTCGGACTGCCGACGCTCGCGCTCTCCTTGTGCACCGAGGCGCACAGCGGCCGGCATTTCGAGAGCGGCGCTCGCGTCGCCCGCCTGCTCCTCGAGCGGCTGCTCGCGCAGCCGCTCGAGCGGGCGCTCATCCTCAACGTCAACGTGCCCGACGTTCCCTTCGATGCGCTCAAGGGATTCCGGGCGACGCGGCTCGGCTTCCGGCATCGATCGGAGCAGGTGATCCGCGCGCACGATCCGCGCGGGCGGCCCGTGTACTGGGTCGGGCCCGCCGGGCCGCAGCAGGACGCCGGGCCGGGAACCGACTTCCACGCGGTCGCCGAGGGGTACGTCTCGGTGACGCCGCTGCAGATCGATTTCACGCGCCATGCGGCGCTGCCGGCGATCGCGAGCTGGCTGGACGGCCTGCATGACTGACTTGAGGATGGCCGGCATCGGCATGACTTCGGCGCGCACGCGCGACCGGCTCGTGCAGCGCCTGCGGGAGCAGGGCATCACCAACCTCGCCGTCCTCGAGCGCATCCGCAACGTGCCGCGGCACATCTTCGTGGACGAGGCGCTGAGCAGCCGCGCGTACGAGGACACGGCGCTGCCCATCGGCTTCGGCCAGACGATCTCCCAGCCCTACATCGTCGCGCGCATGACGGAAGCCTTGCTCGAGGGCCCGCCGCTTCTGAACGTCCTCGAGGTCGGAACCGGCTGCGGCTATCAGACCGCCGTGCTCGCGCCGCTCGTCGAGAAGCTCTACACGGTCGAGCGCATCGAGCCGCTCGTCGAGCGCGCGAAGCAGCGCATCAAGGAGCTCGAGTTGCGCAACGTGCGCTTCCGGCACGGAGACGGCAGCGCGGGGTGGAAGGCGCACGCCCCTTACGACGGCATCCTCGTCGCGGCGGCGCCGCTCAGCGTTCCGGAGGTGCTGCTGCAGCAGCTCAAGATCGGAGGCCGCCTCGTCGTGCCGATCGGCGCGGAGGGCGAGCAGGAGCTCGTTCGCCTCACGCGCAAGGAGCAGCGCATCGAGCGGCAGTCCTTGGGGCCGGTCGCCTTCGTGCCGCTTCTCGGCGGGACGATTTAGCTTAAGAAGTCACGCGATATCCGATTCGCAAGCTGCTGAATTGATAGTCATCTAGCGGCGACGGAATCCACCCATGTCTCTCTGCGACCCGCGCGGCCGGCGCGTGAGCGACCCGATTTCCTTCAATTGAAGAACCTCAAGCTCCTCAAAGGGCTTGCGCCTGGAAGTGCAAGCCGATTACCATGTCGCCGTTCAACGACAGAGACGGTCGGGAGAAGGCACAGGGTGGAGAGACCGGCGAAAAGCAATAATAAGTGTGCGCAAAAACAATAAGATAGAGCCAATTGTTCGAGTCTGTCAGCTTCGAATGATTGTGATGGTGGAACTCTCTCCCTCTGTGCCTTCTCTAGACCGCCCCGCGGCTCGAGGCCGCTTCGCGACGTAGCTCATCTCGCGGCGGCTCGCTCCAGAGGCGCGCCGCGCATCAATCCGGAAAGAGCAGCGCGACGACCCGCCGCTCCTCCTGAACGAGAATGTTGTACGTGCGGCAGGCCGCGTGCAGATCCATCGGCTCGAGCCCGATGCCGCGCGAGGCGAACGCCTCGCGCACCTCGGCGCTCGGGAAGCGCTGCGCGCGCCCGGTGCCGAGCAGCACGACCTCGGGATTCAAAGCGAAGACCGGCTCGAGGTGCGAGGCCGCGAGCTGCGTCGCGCCCGGCGCCTCCCATTCGGTGATGAGCGTGTCGGCCGCGACGATGCACGATCCGCTCACCACGCGCTCGCCGATGCGCACGCCCCCGGTCGTGTAGCCGCGGATCAAATTCACATCGCCGCGAGCGTCGAGCGTAAGCTTCATGGCGCTCTCCGGAGCCTCATGCCGGTACCATACGCCTCGTGCGGCAGCTCGTCATAGTCGTATCGGATCTCTACTTCACCGAAGGCGACTTCGCGACGAGCGCC
>JASHSR010000289.1 GCA_030038645.1 Gammaproteobacteria bacterium | reverse complement strand
GATGGCGAACGTCCGCAGCCAGAGCAGCAGCTGCAGGAATTTACGAGGCGACGCGATCAGCTGCAGCTGCATGTCTGCTCATCTCGGGCCGGTATGCAAGATCCGGGGCGCAAGAGCGAGCGCCGCAATCCCACGCTGCGTCAATATGACGCAGCTTCCGTGACGGCTTCTGCCGCTAGAATATATCTCCAATTCGGCTCGAGATCTCGCATCACCCATGGCGGCAGCCTCCTGCGGGGCTGTCGGTGGTGTCCTGCGCGGCCTCGACGGGCGAACTGCAGTCAGACGGTCTCGAGGTGGTTGGGGTCCACCGCTCATGGAAACTCATCATGCAGCACGCCTGCTGCTGATCACGGCCGTCGTCGCGGCCCCCGCGGCGCTCCGCGCTCGAGAGGCCGAGCGCGCCCGCCGCCGGCCACGACCATGTTGGGTCCCCTTCGGAGCGGCTCTTCTTCTGTTTCTGGTGCTCCTTCTTCCGGCGCGTAGTTGGGCCGCGGCCTACGGCAGCGTGAGTGGCATCGTCCGGGACAGCAGCGACCAGCCGGTAGGGAGAGCGAACGCGGTACTCGAATCTGCCGCCCACGCGATCCTGCGGAGGCGGACGGACTCGCAGGGCCGCTTCGATTTCCCGAAGGTCGCGATCGGCCACTACATGCTCACTATCTCGCGGAACGGCTTCGCTTCCCTCAGCCAGCCGGTCACGGTCGAGGCGGGGTATTTCCCGTTCGCGACGATCGTTCTGAAGCCTTCCTCTCAACTCGCTGAGGTCGAGGTGAAAGCGACCCGGGAGTTGCCGGTCGTCGCCTCGGTCACTCCGATCACCCTGGTGAGCCAGGAGGACATCGAGAACACCCCGGGGGCGACCAACGTCAACAGTCTCGCCATGATCACCGATTACGTTCCGGGGGCGTACGAAGCCCATGACATGCTGCACATGGACGGCGGCCATCAGACGAACTGGCTGATCGACGGGGTCGAGGTTCCGAACACCAACATTGCGGAGAACCTCGGCCCTGCGATAGACCCGGAAGACATTCAGACCCTGGGCATCGAGCGGAGCAGCTACGCGGCCGACGAGGGCGACCGTACCTACGGTATCTTCAACGTGATCCCGAAGAGCGGTTTCAGCAGCGATAACCAAGCCGATCTCGACGTGACGGCGGGGAATTTCGGCCAGACCGACGACTACGCGAGCGCCGCGAGCCACACGAGCGATACCGCGTACTATGTGAGCGTCGAGGGCAATCGCAGCAATCTGGGCCTCGAGACCCCCGACTCCGAGGTCATCCACGACGACTCGCAAGGGTACGGCGCGTTCACGAATATCCAGTACGTTCCGAGCGCGCAGGATGAGGTGCGCTTCGTCGCCCAGCTGCGGCAGGACGTTTATCAGATACCGGACTGCATCACGCCGCTCGCCGACGACCCGCAGTGCATCGGGCAGTTCGGCGACGTGCAGAGCGAGGGGGACGATTTCGCGGTGCTCTCCTGGGCGCACACCTTCACGAACAACGCGGTGCTCACGAGCTCGGTCATGTATCACTTCGAGCGGGCGGATTACGACGGGGGTGCCGACGACTATCCGACCATCACCACCTATCACCACAGCTCGCAGTACGAGGGCGCCCAAGAGAATCTGCGGATGAGCTTCAGCCACAATCATCTGGAGGCCGGCGTCTCCGGCTTCGCCCAGCAGGATCAAGCCGACTTCAACCTGGCGTACGCCAACGGCAGCTCGCCGACGCTAACGGAGTTGGAGAGTCCCACCGGCGGGCTCGTCGCAGCCTGGGTTCAGGATACCTTCGAGGCTGCGCATTGGCTCAACCTCTCGGCCGGCCTGCGCGAGACATACTTCCAGGGCGATGTCACTGAAAACGCGACCGACCCGCGCCTCGGCGCGACCGTTCTGCTGCCGCACCTCAACTGGGTGCTGAGCGCCTTCTGGGGCAAGTATTACCAGGCCCCGCCGCTCGAGACGCTTTCGGGGCCGTTGGTCGGCTACGCGACCGCGAGTGACACCGCCTACCTGCCGCTGCACGGTGAGCGCGACACGGAGCGCCAGTTCGGGGTGACGATCCCGGTGCAGGGCTGGAGCATCGAGGCGGACTACTTCGTCACCGAGGCGACCAATTTTTTGGATCACAACCCGCTCGGCGAATCCGACATCTTTCTGCCCATCACGGACCAGGGGGCGCTCATCGAGGGGCGCGAGCTCACGGTGCGCTCACCGCCCTTCTGGCCGTACGGCCAGGTGCACCTCAGCTACTCGAACCAGACGGCGGATTGCTACGGGCCGATCACCGGGGGGCTAGTGGTACCCGGCACGCAATGCGGCTACCCCGCTATCGCGCTCGACCACGATCAGCGCAACACGCTGAATCTCGGGTACAACGTGAACCTGCCGGGACAGTTCTTCGTCGGTTCCAACCTGTCGGTCAATTCGGGGCTGTCCAACGGGTTCGCGGAGCCGCCGACCTACGAGCCGAGTCACCTGCCGAGCTATGCGCTGCTCGACCTCACCGTGGGCCGCAACATCACCCGGGATCTGTCGGTGTCGCTCACAGGCCTGAACGTCACCAACCGGCACTTGCTCACCGACAACAGCTTGACCTTCGGTGGAGTGCACTGGAATGATCCCTTCCAGATCTATGCCGAGCTGCATTACAAATTCCACTACTGACCTGGTCAAGTGCCGCGACGACTTTCATCTGTGGTCGCAGACGTACGACCGGCAGCTCGACGATGTGTTTGCGATTCAGGACGAGGTGGTCGCTGCCGTTTGGGCGACCTTCTTCAGCATCGGGGCCAGGCACGTGGCCAGCAGACAGATGATCCCTACGGCGCGGAAGGCGTCGGCATAGGCCATGGTCGAGGCCTCGCGGTAGGCGAGATTCCACAACAGTTTGAGGGTCGCTGCCCGGGCCGCATGCGTCGAGCCGAGGAGTGACGCGAGATGGGAGGTAGAGGCGGTCATAAAGCTGCGCAGTGCGGCATTCGCCGGAGTGAGCGTGCTCGCGATGTCGACGAAGTGCGCATTGGTCCGATCGTTCAACATCGCGCCGCAGATCGCGATGCCCACGGCGCCTCCGAGGTTGCGCATCATGTTGAAGAGCCCGCTCGCGTACTTCAGCCTCTCCGGCGGCAGCGCGCCGAGTCCGAGCAGGACCGCCGGAGCGACCGCGAAGACTTGCGGAAATCCGCGCAGGGCCTGCGGCAGCAACAACTGATCGGCGCCCCAGTCATGGGTGATGAAGCTGAAGCTCCACATCGAGAGGGCGAAGCACGCGAGGCCGAACATCATGAGCCAGCGCAAGTCCATCTTCCGGCTCAGAGTGACGTAGCAGGGCACTCCGACGAGCGAGGCCGCCCCGGTCGAGAAGATGGCCATGCCGGTCTGTGAGGCGCTGAAGTTCCCCACGTAGCCGAGAAAGAGCGGAGTCAGGAAGATGGGCGCGAAAATCCCGATTCCAGTCACGAAGGAGAGCACGCAGCCGAGGAGGAAGTTGCGGTTGCGCAGCGCGCGCAGGTCGACCACCGGGTTGTGGAAAAGCAGGCTGCGCGCGACGAACAACGCTCCCGCGATCGCAGCGACCGTCGTGAAGGTGCGGATCGTCTGATCGCTCAACCAGTTCCATCGGGCTCCCTCCTCGAGCACGTACTCGAGCGAGCCGAGGAAGAGTGCCATCAGGACGATACCGAGATAATCCGCTCCCTCGAGGAGGCTCAAGTCCGCGGCGTCGATGTCGACCAGTAGTGCCACCCCTGCGGTGACCAGAAGTCCCGGGACCAGGTTGACGTAGAAAAGCCAGCGCCAGGTGAGGGTATCCGTGATCCAGCCGCCGATGACCGGACCCAGCGTCGGGGCGATCGACCCGATCGTGCCGATGACGGCTGCGGCGTAGATGCGTCGATTGCCGCGAAAGTAATGAAACGAGGAGGTGAACACCGTGGGGATCATGGATGCGCCGAGCATCCCCTGAAGGGCACGGAATGCGATCATGCTCTCGATGCTCGTGGCCAGACCGCAGAGCAGGCTTGCGACCGTGAAACCGAGCGCCGAAGCGGCGAACAGCCAGCGTGTCGAGAAGACGCGAGTCAACCATCCCGAGAGCGGGATCACGGTGATCTCGGCGATGAGGTACGCGGTCTGTACCCACCCGATCTCGTCCTGCGCTGCCGACAGCCCGCCGCCGATCTGCTGCATCGAGGAGGCAACGATCTGGATGTCGAGCAGGGCGATGAACATTCCGAACGTCATCACTGCGAATGCGAAGGTCGCCTTGCTGCCGGGGTCCCGACTCTCGGTCCTCTCGCTCATCGATCGGTCCCGGCAGGATCGCGTGTGTCCACCGAGGCGGTCGTCGACAGGCCGGGGCGGAGCAGGCCGAGCGTGCCGTCGGCGCCATCGAGCGCAATACGCACGGGTACGCGTTGGACGATCTTGGTGAAATTGCCTGTGGCGTTCTGCGGCGGAATGATGCTGAAGACCGCGCCAGTCGCCGGTGACAAGCTGAGCACGTGTCCGTGAAATACATGGCCCGGATCGGCGTCCGCGACGACCGTGGCCGGCTGGCCCGGCCGTATGCGCCCAATCTCATCTTCCTTGAAATTGGCGTCTACCCACAGCCCATGCGCCGGCGCGACCGAGAGGAGCTGCGTGCCGGCTGTGACGTACGAGCCGACCTGCGCCGAGCGATTCCCGACATAGCCGTTGATGGGGGAGCGGATGTCGGTGTAGCCCAGATTGAGATCCGACGTCGTCAGCTGCGCTTGCGCCTGCTCCAATGCAGCCTGCGCTTCCCGCAGCGCGGCGCCTAGCACAGCCACCTGCTTCTGGGCGGCGTTGACACGCGCTCGTGCGGCAAGAGTCGCCGATTGGGCAGCTTGAGAGGTCGTCTCCGCAAGCTGCGCCTGGCGCGCCGAGACAGCGCCCGTCTGCACCAATGCACGGTAGCGCGCAGCATCCACGGCATCGAAGCGCGCCTGATCGCGGCTCGTAGCAAGATCGGCCTGCGCCTGCGCGATCGAGCTGCGCTGCAGGGCGATCCGCGCCTCGATGTCGGCCACCGAGGCTCGTGCCTGTGCGGCCATCGCCACCGCGCGCTCCTCGGCCGCCTTGAAATCCGCGGCATCGATACGGACTAGAAGCTGCCCCGCGTGCACGTACTGATTGTCCGAGACCTCGATCTCGCCGATGAAACCGCTGATGTGGGGCGCAATTTCCGTGACGTTGCCGCCCACATAGGCGTCATCGGTGGTCTCGATGAAGCGGCCCACCGTCCACCAGTGAGCGGCAAAGGCGATCACCGTCGCGGTGGCGGCGATCGCCGCAACGAGCGGTGCCGCCTGCTTGACGGAGAGCCGGCGGCGAACCTGGCTCGCCGCGTCTCCGAGCTCGCTTCCAACGACGTCCCGACTGACGCTCATGGGTTCCTCGAGAGGGGGTCGGCCTGCATGAGGATTCGCGCGCCGCTACCGACCGGTGGTAAGAACCATGCGGAAGCGAAGGCGACGCAAGGTACTCCGCTGATATATGTATATGCACATAACTGGGCGAATGGAAACGGCAATAGGGTGCCTATGCGCCGATCAGCTCGATTCCGCCAGCGCCAGCAGGTCGCGGCGCAGCCGCGCCGCACGCTCGGCGCCCACCCGCACCTCGAATTCCTTCTGAGCATTCTGCCAAAGCCGTCCACCCTCCTTGAGCTTGCCCTTCCCGATTGCGGATAGTGACAAGGCGAGCTGGCGCGCATCCGCGGCGCTCGGCTGCGTCTCGAGCAGATGCTCGCGCTGCAGAGGTTTGAGGGCGCGCAACAACGTGGTTCGGTCCATGCCAAGAGCTTGCGCGAGCTCGCTCATCGTCGCCTGGCTGTTCTCATCCAGGAGGACGAGAATGGAAAACTGCGCGCTGGTCAGCCCGACTTGCGACAGATACCGCTCGTAGTACCGAGTAATCCTCCGCGCGGCCTGTCGGACCGCGAAGCAATTGCAGCCGCTGAGTCGGGTGCTCCCTCTCATGGCGCGCAGTATATCTGTGCATATGCACTACGTCAAATCGCCTCGCGGCAAGCGCCGCGCCGCGCTCAGCCCTGAGTCACCAGCAGGACGTCTCCCGCTGCGACGGGCCGCCCGGGGCGGCAGTGCAGAGCGCGCACGGTTCCGGCGTGAGTGGCGGTGACGGAGAATTCCATCTTCATCGCCTCGAGGATCACGAGCGGCTGGCCGGTCTCGACTCTCTCGCCCACCTCGACCAGCACTTTCCACACGTTCCCCGAGATATCGGCGTGGATCGCGCGGCCATCGTGAGGCCCGGCCTCCGGTGGCGGCATATCGTCCTCGGACTCCCTCGTGGTAGCGCTGCTCGCCGAGGCGCTCTGCCAGCGCGCGACTTCCGTTGAGAATGCCGCGTGCTGCCGCTGCCTGAATGCCGCGACGTCATCGGCGTCCCTCGCGAGCATGCGCTCATGCTCGCCGAGGTCGAACGATGACTCCTCGATATGGATCCGCGCGCGTCCGGCGCGAAAGTCCGCGCGGAATCGGTCGAGCTCCGCCTCGCTCACGGGATGGAAGCACAGTCGATCGAAGAAGCGCAGCAGCCAAGGCTGCGCGCCGAATTGCCGGTTCTGCACGAACTTGTTCCATATCGGCACCGTGCGGCCGACCAGCTGATAGCCGCCGGGGGAGTCCATTCCATAGATGCACAGGTACACGCCGCCGATGCCGACCGTGCCCTCGGCGGTGAAGGTGCGCGCCGGGTTGTACTTGGAGGTGAGCAGGCGGTGGCGCGGATCGAGCGGCACCGCGCAGGGCGCGCCGAGATACACGTCGCCGAGCCCCAGCACCATGTAGCTCGCCTCGAACAAAGTCCTGCGAACGTCGTCCCGGCTCGCGAGT
Source organism: Gammaproteobacteria bacterium (assembly GCA_030038645.1). Taxonomy (GTDB): domain Bacteria; phylum Pseudomonadota; class Gammaproteobacteria; order Steroidobacterales; family Steroidobacteraceae; genus JASHUC01. The sequence continues at coordinate 7,120 of JASHSR010000289.1, read as the reverse complement.
CCGTTGAGGCGCTGGATGAAGTCGACGTTGTTCGGCAGCCAGGGCGCCTCGGCGCGCACCGTCTCTCGATAGCGTGCGACCGCGGCGAGCGTCGCCGAGTCCTCGAAGGCGAGCGGCAGATGGACGATACGGCTCGGAACCACGAGCCCTTCCACGCCCGGCAGCTCGAGCTCGATAGCCATCAATCGCTCGATCAGCGTTGCCTGGGCGATGACGCGGCTGTCGTAGTGAATCTGCACCGAGCGCACGCCCGGCGAAAGCTCGAGCACGCCGGCAACGGGATCGGCTCTCAGAGCTTCCATCAGCTGATATACACGTAGCCGCAGCCGCAAATCGAGCCGATTGGGGCCGTATTCGAGCAGGATGTAACGGTCGCCGGCCTGCCGATAGACCGCCGCGGGCCGGCCCGCCTCAGCCGGAAGCTCCGCGAGCAGGCATCCGGAGCGTATCTTCACGTTCGTTGTCCGCGCTTCCGCCGGCGTGCTCCGCGTGGGTAGCGGCTCTGCCGCACGGGCGGGCGGCGGCTCCTCCGGCGCGGGAGCCAGCCGATCGACGAAGGCGTCCTGGGCCCGCTCGAGCGCGAGCGCGTGCTCGAAGTCGATCGGCCGGAAACGGATGGTGTCACCTGGCTTGACCTGCCCGACTTTCCACAGCTCGGCCTTCGCGATCGTCGCCGGGCACACGAAGCCGCCGAGACTCGGTCCGTCGCACGTAAGGATGATCGGGGTGTCGCCGGTGAAGTTGATGCTGCCGACGGCGTACACGCAATCGTGGATGTTGGAGGGGTGCAGTCCCGCCTCTCCGCCGTCGCTGCGGGTCCACTGAGGCGTGGGCCCGATCAGTCGCACGCCGAGGCGGTTCGAGTTGTAGTGCACCTCGTAGTCGGTCGAGAAGAACGTCTCGATGTCGGCTTCGGTGAAGAAGTCCGGCGCGCCGTGCGGGCCGTACAGCACGCCGATGTCCCAGTGACTGCCGTAGCGCGGGATCGATTGGGCGGGGGCGGAGGCCGGCTGATGCGGCGGCATCGAGGCATTGGATGAGGCGGCGCCGGGCCGGCTCACCTCGAGCACGTCCCCGACGCGCAGCGGGCGGCCCGCATGGCCTCCGAACTGGCCGAGTGGGAACGTCGATTTGCTGCCCAGATAGGCGGGTACGTCGAGTCCGTTGCGGATCGAGAGATAGCTACGACAGCCGCTCGTCACGCGCGCGACCCGCAACACCTGGCCGGCCTGCACGGCGATCGGCTGCCACCACGGCAGCGGCTCGCCGCGATCCAGTGTCGCGCGCGCGGGCGCGCCTGTCAGCGCGATCAGCGCATCGCCATGGAATCGCAGTACCGGCCCCTCGAGGGTGCATTCGAGTCCCGCCGCGCTCTCCGCGTTGCCCGCGATGCGGTTCGCGAGCCGGAAGGCATATTCGTCCATCGGACCGGACGGCGGGACGCCCACGTCCCAGTAACCGATGCGGCCCGGGTGATTCTGTACCGTCGTGTACGTGCCGGGCTCCAGCACCTCGATCACCGGCGCCACGTACACATGGCGATCGAGCAGGCGCGTCGATAGTCGGGCGGAGGAGAAGTCGGGACCGGCGAGAATGCCGCGCAGGTAGTCGAGATTGGTTGCGACGCCATGCAGGCGCGTGCGCTCCAGCGCATCGAGCAGCCGCGTGCGCGCCTCGTCCCGGTCCCGGCCGCGGGCGATCACCTTGGCGATCATCGGATCGTAGTGTGCCGAGACCTCCGTCCCCGTCGCGACCCAGGTGTCGACGCGCACGTCGTCCGGGAAGCGCACCTCGGTCAGCACTCCGGGCGAGGGCTGGAAGCCGCGCACCGGGCTCTCCGCATAGATGCGCGCCTCCATGGCGGCGCCCCTGGGCTCGGGCAGGGAATCGAACGCAGGCGGCTCGCCGGCCGCGATGCGGACCATCCATTCCACCAGGTCGAGACCCGTCACGGCCTCGGTGATGGCATGCTCGACCTGCAGCCGCGTGTTGACCTCCAGGAAGTAGAGCGCATCGCGCGCCGCGTCGTAGATGAACTCGACCGTGCCGGCCGAGGCGTATCCCACAGCCTCTCCCAGCCTCGCAGCGGCTCGAAGCAGCGTCGCGCGCGTCGCCGGCGGCAGCGCGGGGGCCGGCGTCTCCTCGATCACCTTCTGGTTGCGGCGCTGCACCGAGCAATCGCGCTCGCCGAGGGCGACGACGTGCCCTCTGCCGTCCCCGAATATCTGCACTTCCACATGGCGCGCGTCGGCGATGAAGCGCTCGAGGAATACGCCGCTCTCCTTGAAGAAGCTCCGGCCGAGCCGCTGCACCGAGTCGAACGCCCCGCTCAATTCCGCCTCGGTCTCGCAGCGTGAGAGGCCGATGCCGCCGCCGCCGGCGGTGCTCTTCAGCATGATCGGGTAGCCGATCCTCGAGGCGGCGGCCTTGGCCTCCTCGAGACTCCCGAGAAGGCCCGTCCCTGGCGCGAGCGGGACGCCCGCCGCTTCGGCAATCTCCCGCGACAAGTGCTTCACGCCGAAGCGGCGGATCTGATCGGGCGTTGGGCCGACGAAGACGAGGCCGGCGGCGGCACACTGCTCGGCGAAGCCGGCATTCTCGGAGAGAAAGCCGTAGCCCGGAATGACGGCCTCGGCGCCGATCTCGCGAGCGATCTCGACGATGCGCTCGCCGCGCAGGTAGCTTTCTGCAGGCGTGTTCCCACCCAGCGAGATGGCCGTATCGGCAGCGGCGACGTGCAGGCTGTCGCGATCGGCATCGGAGTACACCGCGACGGAGCGAATGTCCATGCAACGCAGAGTCCGCGCGATCCGCACCGCGATCTCCCCGCGGTTGGCAATGAGGATCGTTCGGAACACGCGCTCTCGCTCAGGCCCTGCTCGAATTCAGTCGCTGCACATAGGCTCGCCAGCCGCCGAAGGCGGTGATGTCGCGCGCATCCGCGACGGCCCAGGACTCGCAGACAAAGCCCTGCACACGGCGGCCGTCGGCGAGCTCCAGCGTGCCCATGCCGAGCGGCGGCGGGATCAGTGCCACCAGCGAGCCGAATCGCTCGATCGGCACGCTCCACAGCTCCACTTCGATGGGCGCGCCGTCTCCGGTGCGCACGAGCCCCGGCTTCGGCGGCGAGGACCCACGCAATGCATAGAGCCGGTAAGCGGCCGTGGTGCGGGTGCTCTCCAGCAGCACAGCTCCCCGCTCGATGAGCTGACCGTTGAGCGGCATGCCGGAAAGATGGGCCCCGGCGACGGCGACGGCGACCCACGCGTCCGCGCCGGGCACGGACGACTGTGCCGGCGCGGGCAGATCCCGCTCCGACGCGCCGCGCTTCCACGGCGCCGCGCTCTGCCACCGCCGGCCGAACTCGATCAGGCGCGGCTCGTGCCACGCGGGCGCGATGAGCGTGATGCCGGCCGGAAGGCCATCGCCACGCAGCCCGGAGGGCAGCGCGATGGCGCTGAGGTCGAGCAAGTTCACGAAGTTGGTGTAGCGCCCCATGCGCGCGTTGAGCGTCACCGGATCGGCGAGCGCCTCCTCGATCGTGCAGAGCGTGGGCGCCGTGGGCACGATCAGCCCATCGAGCGGCTCCATCAGAGATTCGACGCGGCGAGCGAGCTCCATACGCCGGTATTCGGCCTTGAAGGTGTCCACTGCGCTGAAAGCCGCCGCCCGTTCGACAATGCCGCGGACGACTGGATGCACGGCTTCGGGCCGCCTGCGCATCAAATCCCCGAACGCCGCATAGCGCTCCGCCACCCAGGGTCCCTCGTACAAGAGGGCCGCCGTCTCGAACAGGGGCGTGAAGTCGACGGGATGCAAGCGCACGCCGAGCTCTGCGAGGCGTTGTAGGGCGCGGTCGTAAGCGCGCTCGGCCTCAACGTCACCGAGCCACTCGGGCGACTGCGGAATGCCGAGCACCGGATTGAGGGGCCACGGAGCGGGCGGCGCCTGCACGTGGCGCGAGTAGGGCTCCTCCGCGTCGAAGCCGCTCATGATGCGCAAGATCTGGTCGGCATCCTCGACGCTCAGCGTGAGCGTCGTGATGCAGTCGAGCGCGCGGCATGCCGGCACGAGCCCGCGGGTGCTGACGAGGCCGCGCGTCGGCTTCAGCCCCACGAGATTGTTGTGCCCGGCGGGCACGCGGCCGGAGCCCGCGGTGTCGCTGCCCAACGCGAAGGGCACCATGCCTCGGGCGACCACCGAGGCCGATCCCGCGCTCGAGCCGCCGCTCACGTACTCCCGGCGGAACGCATTGGGCACCGCCCCGAAGGGCGAGCGGATTCCCATGAGGCCGGTCGCGAATTGATCGAGATTGGTCTTGCCGATCACCACGGCGCCGGCCGCTTCCAGCCGATCGATGACGGCGGCATTGCGCTCGGGGGTATAGGCGAACTCTGGGCAGGCGCAAGTGGTGGGCAGACCCGCCACATCGATGTTGTCCTTGACCGCGAACGGAACGCCGTAAAGCGGCAGCCGCGAGAGGTCCCCGCCGACGGCCTGCACCCGTCTCGAGAGTTGCGCGAGGCGCGCGCCGAGGCCTTCGTGGGAAACGCGGGAGATCCAGGCCACATCCCGGGCCGGCAGGTTTCCGGCGAGCGAGGAGAGCAGCTCGGCCGCTGTATTGCCCCGCCTGTACGCGGCCTGCCAGTCGGCAAGCGTCCAGAAAGCGGTCGAGGTCACCGTCATGATTCCGCGCCGACTCCAGACCTCACGCACCGGCTGCCCTGCGCAGCCTCAAGCACTCTGCGGGGTTTCGGCACCGAGATGAATACGTCAATCGGCGTACGCGAGGGCGCGGCTCCGCCGCGGACGGCTGCGGCACGGTGTCGGCGGCCCCGGCCGACGGCCTCGTCCCTACTGCATCAGTCCGGCGTACGTCTGCTCGTGCGGCATCACGTCGATTGGCACCGGCACGGCTTTCCAGATCTCGGCACAATATTCCCGGATGCTGCGGTCCGAGGAGAAGCGGCCCGAGCGCGCGGTATTGAGGATCGACATGCGTGTCCAGTGCTCGATGTCCCGGTAAGCCTCGTCCACCCGCCGCTGGCACTCGGCGTAGGCCGCGTAATCGGCCAGCACCAGGTAGGGATCGTGGTGGAGCAGGTGATCGAGCAGGGGACGGAAGAGCGCGACGTCCCCGCGCGAGAAGAAGCCATCGCGGACGAGGTCCAGCACCTCGCGCAGCTCGGCATTCTCACGGTAGAAATCGATGGGGCGATAGCCCTCGGCGAGCAGCCGCTGCCCTTCCTCGGCAGTGAGGCCGAACAGGAAGAAGTTCTCGGGGCCGACGGCTTCGCGTATCTCGATGTTGGCGCCATCGAGGGTGCCGATGGTGAGCGCGCCGTTCATCTGGAACTTCATGTTGCCGGTGCCGGAGGCTTCCTTGCCGGCGGTGGAGATCTGCTCGGAGAGGTCGGCGGCCGGATAGATGCGCTGCCCATTCGTGACGTTGAAGTTTGGGACGAAGACAACCTTCAACCGCTCGCGGACGGCCGGGTCGCGGTCGAGCGTCTCACCGACCGCCGTGATCAGGCGGATCATGAGCTTCGCGAGCCTGTAGCCGGGCGCGGCCTTGCCGCCGAAGATGAACACCCGCGGCTCGACCTTGAGGTGCGGATCGGTCTTGAGCCGCCGGTACAGGCCGATCACGTGCAGGATGTTGAGGTGCTGGCGCTTGTACTCGTGGATGCGCTTGACCTGCACGTCGAACATGGCGTGAGGATTGACCACGACGCCGGTGCGCTCGCGGATGAGGGAGGCGAGCGCGGTCTTGTTGGAGCGCTTGATGTCGCGCCACTGCGCGCGGAAGTCTGCGTCCTCGGCGAGCGGCTCGAGCTCGCGCAGCCGCTCCAGATCGGTGAGCCACCGCTCGCCTACGGCGCGGGTGAGGCAGCGCGAGAGTCGCGGATTGGCGACCCCGATCCAGCGCCGGGGCGTGACGCCGTTGGTCTTGTTGCTGAATTTCTGCGGCCACAGGTCATGGAAGTCGCGCAGCACCTCGCTCTCGAGGAGCTGCGAATGTAGCCGCGCGACGCCGTTGACGGCGTGGCTGCCGACCACCGCGAGGTGCGCCATGCGGACGTAGCGCCCGCCGCCCTCGTCGATCAGCGACATGCGCGCGACGCGCTCCTCGTCCCCGAAGCAGGCGATGCGCACCTCGTCGAGAAAGCGCGCGTTGATCTCGTAGATGATCTCGAGGTGCCGCGGCAGCAGGCTCCCGAGGAGGCCGACGGGCCAGCGCTCGAGCGCCTCGGGCAGCAGGGTGTGGTTGGTGTAGCCGAAGGTGGCGCGGGTGATCGACCAGGCGCGGCTCCAGTCGAGCGTGAGCTCATCGACCAGCAGGCGCATGAGCTCGGCGATCGCGATCGAGGGATGCGTGTCATTCAACTGGACGGCGAATTTCTCGTGGAAACGCTCGGGGGGAATGTTCTGCACGCGGATGATGCGCAGCATGTCCTGGAGCGACGCGCAGACGAAGAAGTATTGCTGCTCGAGCCGCAGCGACTTGCCCTGCAGCTGCTCGTCGCTCGGGTAGAGCACCTTCGAGATGTTCTCCGAGACGACTTTCTGGTTCACCGCGCCCCAGTAGTCGCCGCGGTTGAACACCGAGAGATCGAACGATTCCGGCGCCTCCGCGCGCCACAGCCGCAGCGTGTTCGCGGTGTTGGTGCGATAGCCGAGGATCGGGGTGTCGTAAGGCACGGCGCTCACGGTGCGTCCGGCCACCCACCGCACGCGCAGCCGGCCGCGCTCGTCGGTGTAGCGCTCGGTGCGGCCGCCGAATTTCACCTCGACGGCCCACTCGGGCCGTGCGATCTCCCAGGGATTGCCGTAGCGCAGCCACTTGTCGGTCTTCTCGATCTGCCAGCCGCCCACGATCTCCTGCTGGAAGATGCCGTGCTCGTAGCGTATGCCGTAGCCGAGACTCGGCACCTCGAGCGTTGCGAGCGAGTCGATGAAGCAGGCCGCGAGGCGGCCGAGCCCGCCGTTGCCGAGGCCCGGCTCGTCCTCCTGGCGCAGGAGCTCATCGAGGGTCAGCCCGAGCTCGGTCACGGCCTGGCGCACCACGTCGTGGATGCCGAGATTCAGAAGGTTGTTCGCAAGATGCGGGCCCATGAGG
>JASHSR010000003.1 GCA_030038645.1 Gammaproteobacteria bacterium | reverse complement strand
TTGAGCGCGCGCGGCGTGCGCGCCGTGCTCACGCGCGAGCCGGGCGGAACGCCTCTGGCCGAGCGGATCCGCGACATCGCGCTGCAACCGGGCGCGGAGCCCATCCCGCCCGAGGCGGAGACGCTGCTGATGTTCGCGGCGCGCGCGATTCACCTCGCGAGTCTCATCCGCCCCGCGCTCGCGCGCGGTGAGTGGGTCATCTGCGACCGCTTCACCGACGCCACGCGAGCCTATCAGGGGAGCGGCCGAGGAGTCCCCGACAGCCTGATCGAGCGCCTCGCGGCGGCCGTGCACGGCGATCGATGGCCGGACCGCACCGTGCTGCTCGATTTGCCTGTGCAGGTGGGACTCGAGCGCGCTCGAGGGCGCGGGGCCGCGGCGGACCGCTTCGAGCAGGAGCGGGCTCCTTTCTTCGAGCGCGTCCGGCACGCCTACCTGCTGCTGGCCGTGCGCGAGCCCGAGCGGATCCGGGTGATCGACGCCGGCCAGCCGCTGCAAGCCGTCCAGCGCGAGGTGGCCGCCGTGCTCGAGGCTCTGCTGTGAGCGGCTCATGCTCCGGGGCCTCATCCCTGAGCGGCGCGCCGTGAGCGACGCCCCGTCCGTGAGCCCCAGCCCGGTGAGCGGCGACCCAGTGAGCGGTGGCCCCGTGAGCGGTGGCTTCGCGAGCGGCCCCTGGCCCTGGCTCGAGGAGGCGATGGCCTCGCTCGCCGCGGCGCATGCGGCAGGCCGCACGCCGCATGCGGCGCTGGTGCAGGCTGCTCAAGGCATCGGCGGCGACTGGCTCGCCAAGTGGACCGCGCAGCTCGTGCTGTGCAGCAAGGGAGGAGGGCCCTGCGGCGAGTGCGCGAGCTGCCGCCGCGTAGCCGAGGAGCGGCATCCCGATCTGATCGTCGTGCGGCCGACCGAGGACTCCCAGCAGATCCGTATCGAGCAGGTCCGCGAGCTCTGCGCGGAGCTCGCCCTGACGAGTCACCAGGGTGGATACAAGGTGGCGATCATCGACCCGGCCGACACGCTCAACCGCTTCGCCGCCAACGCGCTGCTCAAGACACTCGAGGAGCCTCCGCCCCGCACCCTTTTGGTGCTCGTGGCGGCACAGCCCTCGCGGCTGCCGGCGACGCTTACCAGCCGTTGCCAGCGGGTGCGGGTCCGTCCCCCGACGCGCGCCCAGAGTCTCGCGTGGCTCGAGCGCGCACGAGGCCCAGGTGACTGGGAGGCCGTGCTCGATGTCATCGGCGAGGCACCGGCCACGGCCGCCTCGCTCGATCCCGCGGCCGTCGGCGCGCTACGCGCCGACACCGGCCGGACGCTCGATGCAATCCGCTCCGGAGCGGCCGACCCGGTCGTGACGGCCGAGCGCTGGAGCCGCTCCGAGCTGCCGCTGCGGCTCACATGCCTTGAGAACTGGCTCACGGAATGCCTCCGAGCGGGCCTCACCGCCGACCCGCACGCGCCGGAACTGCGCGCCACGGCCTACTCCGCAAGCGCGGATTCGGTCATGAATACGCGCGCGCTCTTCCGGCTCCTCGACGGGGTGCGCGGGCTCAAGGCGGCGCTCGCCGCGCCGATAAACCGTTCGCTCGCGCTCGAGAGCCTGCTACGATCACTGCGAGAGTGACGGCCGCGGGCAACCCGGAGGGCGCGACAACGAGGAACGAAGAAGACATGACCGCGCGGATCGGAGGCAACAAGCCGGGGCTGCTCACGCTCACCATCAAGGACAAGAGCGCCCTGTACCTTGCGTACATGCCCTTCGTGCGCAACGGCGGCCTGTTCATCCCGACCAACAGCAACTACCGCCTCGGCGATGAGGTGTTCATGCTGCTCAACCTCATGGGCGAGGATGAGAAGCTGCCGGTCGCGGGCCGCGTCATCTGGGTCACACCGAAGGGCGCGCAGGGCAAGCGCACGGCCGGCATCGGCGTGCAGTTCAGCGAGCAGGACCGCGGCCAGACCCAGAAGAAGATCGAGACCTACCTCGCGGGCGCCCTCTCGGGCGAGAAGCCGACGCACACGATGTGATGTAGGGTGGTCGCCCGCCGCCGAGTATCTCGGCGTAGAGGCTTCCACGTGACCGCGGCGATTGCCGTCCTCGATTTCCTCCTTCCCTGGAGCTTCTCCCCGACCGCGCTCGTCGCGATCGGGGGTGCCGCGACGCTCTTCACCGTGGGCGCGAGGCGCGCTCCGTCTCGGACGCCCGCCAGCCGCCGCGTCGCGTTCTACGTGGGTCTCGCGCTCATCTACTGCGCCCTGCAGACCCAGTGGGACTTCTACGCCGGGCACATGTTCTTCGTGCATCGTCTGCAGCACTTCATCCTGCACGACGTAGGGCCGTTCCTGCTGGCGCTGTCCGCCCCCGCGAGCGCGCTCGCCTACGGACTGCCGGCCTCCCTGCGTCTGCGACTGCGGCGCTTGCGGCCCGCGCTGCGCGGACCGGCCCGCGTCATCTTCGACCCCTGGACGGCGACCGCGCTGTTCGTGGGCAGCCTGTGTCTGTGGGTGTGGCCGCAGGTGCACTTCTACGCCATGGTGAGCAACTGGCTCTACACCCTGATGAATTGGAGCGTCGTGCTCTGCGATCTGCCGTTCTGGTGGCTGATACTCGACCCGCGGTCGCGCCCCGAGGCGAGGCTCGGCCAGGGCGTGCGGATACTGCTCCTGGTGCTCGTGATGCTGCCGATGATCCTGGTTGGGGCGATCCTCGGATTGTCACGCCACGACCTGTACCCCGTGTACGAGATCTGCGGCCGGTTCTTCCCTCTCGATCCGGTGACGGATCAGCAGATCGGCGGCCTCATCATTTGGATTCCGGGGAGCCTGCTCGCCACCATCGCAGCGCTCATCGCGCTCCGCCGGGCGATGCGCCACTCGGAGTTGACCGCGAGAGCCGGCGGGCGGGCGAGCTCGGAGGGATCTCTGCCGTGACGGCGCGCCTCAGCCCGGGCGGCGCAGGCCAACCCCTCCGCTCGTGAGGCCGCCCTTCAGCACGTACGCATCGAACCCCCGCTCGACGAGGATGTAGGCCGCGGCCGAGCTGCGCCGGCCGGTGTCGCAGTACACGACGTACGGGGTATTGCGGTCGAGCGTCGAGAGCTTGAGGCGGATGAAGTAGAGCGGCACGTTGAGCGCTTCCTCGATGCGCATGTTCTGGTGCTCGCTCGGCAGGCGCACGTCGAGCCACTTGCCCCCGCGCGCGACGATCTCGCGCGCCTGCTCGTAGCTCACCCACTGCAGCAGCGGCTCGTTCATGAGCTCGCGGAAATCCTGCTTCGCGAGGCGCATCAGCACCCCGTCGGTGAGCATCGTGACGGTCGCGTTGCGCTTCGCCTCGGCGATGAGCGCCTCCTCGCCGAAGGTGTCTCCCGTGCCGAGCTCGGCGAGCTTGATGCCCTCCTTGTTGAGCGGCGTCTCGCGCGTGACGATGCACTTGCCGCTCACGATGGCGTAGAAGTAATCGCCCTCGTCGCCCTGCTTGATCACGACCTCGCCGGCCTTGTACGGGGCGCGCTGCATGCGCAGGAAAATCGCCTGGATGTTGGCGGGTGGAATGCGCTGGAAGGACTTCGTCTGCAGGAGCGTCGTCATCCAGTCGGCGTTGTCGCCGCCCAGCTGCTCCTGCAGCTCCGCCACCTCGTAGGTGCCGGTTTGATCCCACGTGATCATCACATCGAGCAGCTCGCTGTCGATCGCGAGGTAGCTCACCTCATCGACGGCCCGAGCGCTCAGGCGGCGCGGCAGTTGCGGGGAGAGCGGATCGCGGGCCTCGGGCGTGCCGCCGCGGATCATGCCGACGGTGCGCTCGCCTTCGCGCAGCTCGACCATGCCGCCGACGAGCCATACCGTGCGCCTGTCCGTCTCCCCCTCCCGGAAGAGGAAGCGGCCCGCGCTCATCGTGCGGATGCTGACCTTCTTTGCAAGCGCCGCAAGGTTCTCCCTCTTCAGGCCGTCGAGGGGCGCGAAGCGCTTGAGTACCTGAACGCTG